>NZ_JBWKRA010000007.1:0-245184 GCF_059419065.1 Pseudomonas sp. GW821-FHT07B01
CCCCCCCCCCCCCCCCCCCCCCCCTCCCACACGGGTTCTGCGACACGACTTTGCAGCCCCGCCCGGCAGCGGGCACTAGGCAAGCGCCCCGTCAGCCGCTACATTGGCCGACTTGCGCCTGCCTTTCAGGCCTACCTGTCACCCTTATTGAACACACGGAACCTGCAAAACCCCATCATGGACCCTTCCCCTGGCATTACCCTCGCTACACTCTTCGCCGATTTCGGCATGATTCTTTTTGCACTGATCCTGGTACTGCTCAACGGTTTCTTCGTTGCGGCGGAATTTGCCATGGTCAAACTGCGCGCCACCCGCGTCGAGGCCATCGCCCATAAGAACGGCTGGCGCGGGCAGATCCTGCGTACCGTGCACAGCCAGCTCGACGCCTACCTGTCGGCTTGCCAGTTGGGTATCACCCTGGCGTCCCTGGGCCTGGGCTGGGTCGGTGAACCGGCCTTTGCGCACATCCTCGAGCCGATGCTGGGCGCGGTCGGCGTGCAGTCGCCTGAAGTGATCAAGGGCGTGTCGTTCTTTGCCGCCTTCTTCGTGATTTCCTACCTGCACATCGTGGTCGGTGAGTTGGCCCCAAAATCCTGGGCGATTCGCAAACCCGAGTTGCTGTCGCTGTGGACGGCCGTGCCGCTGTACCTGTTCTACTGGGCGATGTACCCGGCTATCTACCTGCTCAACGCCAGTGCCAACGCCATTCTGCGTATCGCGGGCCAAGGCGAGCCTGGCCCCCACCATGAGCACCATTACAGCCGCGAAGAACTCAAGCTGATCCTGCACTCCAGCCGTGGCCAGGACCCCAGCGACCAAGGCATGCGCGTACTGGCCTCCGCCGTGGAAATGGGCGAGCTGGAAGTGGTGGACTGGGCCAACTCCCGGGAAGACTTGGTGACCCTGGACTTCAACGCGCCGCTCAAGGAAATCCTCGCGCTGTTCCGTCGTCACAAATTCAGCCGTTACCCGGTGTATGACGCGGTGCGCAACGAGTTTGTCGGCTTGCTGCACATCAAGGATTTGCTGCTGGAGCTGGCGGCCCTGGACCATATCCCCGAATCGTTCAACCTGGCCGAATTGACCCGCCCATTGGAACGCGTATCGCGACATATGCCGTTGTCGCAACTGCTGGAGCAGTTCCGCAAAGGCGGCGCGCACTTCGCCCTGGTGGAAGAGGCCGACGGCAAGATTATCGGTTACCTGACCATGGAAGACGTGCTGGAAGTGCTGGTGGGCGATATCCAGGACGAACACCGCAAGGCCGAGCGCGGCATCCTCGCCTACCAGCCCGGCAAACTGCTGGTGCGTGGCGACACGCCGTTGTTCAAGGTGGAACGCCTGCTGGGCGTCGACCTGGACCACATTGAAGCCGAAACCCTGGCCGGCCTGATCTACGACACGCTCAAGCGCGTGCCGGAAGAAGAAGAAGTGCTGGAAGTTGAAGGCTTGCGGATCATCATCAAGAAGATGAAAGGGCCGAAGATCGTATTGGCCAAGGTGCTGCTGCTGGACTGACTGCAGGCGCAGTGCTGTGTGTGGGAGCGGGCTTGCCCGCGATAGCGGTGGGTCAGCCAGCGCATCGTTGACTGATAGATTGCTATCGCGGGCAAGCCCGCTCCCACATGGACTAAGCGTCGCCTTGAAGGGTCACGCACCCGGCACGAAATGCTTCTGCGCCGTGCCACGGGCGATCAGGCGGGAAATGTAGTCCAGCTTCTGCGCATCCTGGTCGATAAAGCGGAAGGTCAGCTGCAACCAGTCGCTGTCGGGCTTGGGCTCGTAGGCGACGATGGCGTGCAGGTAGCCGTTGAGCCGTGCGACTTCGGCGTTGTCGCCCTGTTCAAGGTCGAGCACGGCGCTTTCCAGCACCTGAGGCAGGACCTCGCCACGCTTTACCACCAGCAACGCTTCCTTGATGCTCAGGGCCTTGATCACGCATTGCTGGGTGCCGCTTGCGAGGCGCAACTGGCCCTGACCGCGACTGCCAGCCGGCGCCGCTGCGGCGGGGGCCTTGACTGGCGGTGTATTGAGCAAACCTTTGCTGGGCGCCGCCACCGCGGCCGGCTTGACCGCTTCGGGTTTGCCGCCGGTCAGGGCGCTCAGGGAGTCGTTGCCGAAGGCTGAGTTCATCTTGGTCGGCGCGCTGGCTATCAGCGCATCGAGGCGACCGATCTTGTGCAGGGCTTGCTTGACCTTGTTCAGCAACTGCTCGTTGGTGAACGGCTTGCTGACGTAGCCGGAAACGCCCGCCTGGATGGCCTGCACCACGTTTTCCTTGTCGCCACGGCTGGTCACCATCACGAACGGCATGGCCTTCAGGTGCGCTTGCTCGCGGCACCAGGTCAACAGCTCAATACCGGACATTTCCGGCATTTCCCAGTCACACAGCACCAGGTCGAAGGTTTCGCGCATCAGGATGGATTGCGCCTTTTTGCCGTTCACCGCATCTTCGATCTTGATTCCGGGGAAGTAATTGCGCAGGCACTTCTTCACCAGGTCGCGAATAAACGAGGCGTCATCCACCACCAACACACTGACTTTACTCATCGACCCTTCATCCTATAAAAACGTCTGCAAAACGCCTGACTGATGGCATTTTGCCAAAACTCGCGGGTCACAGAAGGACTTTATGGCGCCTGCTGTGCAAAAAATTCAGATGCCACAAACGAAAACGCCCGGCCAGAGGCCGGGCGTTAATTTCTCGGGCAACCTTACTTATCGTCAGATTCGCCCGAAACATTAGGGATTAGATCAGCAGTCCCTTCAACTTCGGCCTTCATGCGCTTTAGGCCCATGTGCCGGACGTCGGTGCCGCGCACCAGATAAATCACCAATTCCGAGATATTGCGCGCGTGGTCGCCGATACGCTCCAGGGAGCGCAGCACCCAGATAATGTTCAAGACCCGCGAGATCGAACGCGGATCTTCCATCATGTAGGTGGCCAACTCGCGCAGCGCAGTCTTGTATTCGCGGTCGATGATCTTGTCGTACTGTGCCACCGACAACGCCAGTTCGGCGTCAAAGCGGGCGAAGGCGTCGAGGGCATCGCGCACCATGTTGCGCACCTGGTCGCCGATATGGCGCACCTCCACGTAGCCACGGGGGGCTTCACCCTCTTCGCACAGCTGGATGGCGCGGCGGGCAATCTTGGTGGCTTCATCGCCGATGCGCTCCAGGTCGATCACCGACTTGGAAATGCTGATGATCAAACGCAGGTCCGAGGCCGCCGGCTGGCGACGGGCGAGAATGCGCAGGCACTCTTCGTCGATATTGCGTTCCATCTGGTTGATCTGCTCATCAATCTCACGCACTTGCTGGGCCAGGCCCGAGTCGGCCTCGATCAGCGCGGTGACCGCATCATTGACTTGCTTCTCCACCAGCCCGCCCATCGCCAGGAGGTGGCTGCGCACTTCCTCAAGCTCGGCATTGAACTGCGCGGAGATGTGGTGGGTAAGGCCTTCTTTGCTAATCATGTTGGCGTCCTTGGAGCGTCCGGTAAGGTGCGGAGAACCGCAGCGTCAGTGCAATCAGAACCACAGCTTCCTAGCCGTAGCGACCGGTGATGTAGTCTTCGGTCTGCTTCTTCGCCGGATTGGTGAACAGGGTGTCGGTGTCGCCGAACTCCACCAGCTTGCCCATGTACATGAACGCGGTGTAGTCGGAAACCCGCGCCGCCTGTTGCATGTTGTGGGTCACGATGACGATGGTGAACTTGGACTTGAGCTCGTAGATCAGCTCTTCGACTTTCAAGGTGGAGATCGGGTCGAGCGCCGAGCACGGTTCGTCGAGCAGCAACACTTCCGGCTCTACGGCGATGGTACGGGCGATCACCAGGCGCTGCTGCTGGCCGCCGGACAAGCCGAGTGCCGATTCGTGCAGGCGGTCCTTGACCTCGTCCCACAATGCCGCGCCCTTGAGCGCCCACTCAACCGCTTCGTCGAGGATGCGTTTCTTGTTGATGCCCTGGATACGCAGACCGTAGACCACGTTTTCGTAGATGGTCTTGGGGAACGGGTTGGGCTTCTGGAACACCATGCCCACGCGGCGACGCAGCTCGGCCACGTCTTCGCCCTTGCGGTAGATATTGGTGCCGTAGAGGTTGATCGCGCCTTCCACACGGCAACCGTCCACCAGGTCATTCATGCGGTTGAAGGTACGCAACAACGTCGACTTGCCGCAGCCCGACGGGCCGATGAAGGCGGTCACGCGTTGCTTGGGGATGTTCATGCTGACATCGAACAGCGCCTGCTTGTCGCCGTAGTACAGGCTCAGGCCGGGGACTTCGATGGCCACGGTTTCCTGGGCCAGGCTCAGGCTCTGCTTGTCGCGACCCAGGGCAGACATGTTGATGCCGTGGGATTGGGTTTCGTGTTGCATGGGATGCTCCCTGTGCTACCAATTCATTCGTTGAACCGCCGGGGCGGCTTACTCAAATTCTGTGCCTGACGCCGAGCCCTGTGGGAGCTGGCTTGCCTGCGATGCGGGCGGCGCGGTATTGCAGTAAAACCGCGTTGATGCCATCGCAGGCAAGCCAGCGCCCACAGTGGATCGCATCAGCTGTCCAGCGCTTTGTATTTTTCGCGCAGGTGGTTACGAATCCACACTGCCGACAGGTTGAGCGTGGCGATCACCAGCACCAGCAGCAACGCGGTGGCGTACACCAGAGGCCGTGCCGCTTCGACGTTGGGGCTCTGGAAGCCGACGTCATAAATATGGAAGCCCAGGTGCATGATCTTCTGGTCCAGGTGCAGGTACGGATAGTTGCCGTCCAGCGGCAGCGACGGCGCCAGTTTCACCACACCCACCAGCATCAGCGGCGCAACTTCACCGGCGGCGCGGGCCACGGCGAGGATCATGCCGGTCATCATGGCCGGGCTGGCCATCGGCAGAACGATCTTCCACAACGTTTCCGCCTTGGTCGCGCCGAGCGCCAGGGAGCCTTCACGCACGGTGCGAGGAATCCGCGCCAGGCCTTCTTCGGTGGCCACGATCACCACAGGCACCGCCAGCAGCGCCAGGGTCAGCGAAGCCCAGAGCAACCCCGGCGTACCGAAGGTCGGCGCAGGCAGCGCTTCAGCGAAGAACAGACGGTCGACCGAGCCCCCCAGTACATACACGAAGAAGCCCAGGCCGAACACGCCGTAGACGATGGCCGGTACGCCGGCCAGGTTGTTCACGGCGATGCGGATGATGCGCGTCAAGGTGTTCTGCTTGGCGTATTCACGCAGGTACACCGCGGCCAGTACGCCAAACGGGGTCACGATCATTGCCATGATCAGGGTCATCATCACGGTGCCGAAGATGGCCGGGAAGATCCCGCCTTCGGTGTTGGCTTCCCGTGGGTCATCGCTGAGGAATTCCCAGACCTTGCTGAAGTAGAAGCCGATTTTGGTCATCGTGCCCATGGCGTTCGGCTGGTAGGCGTGCACCACTTTGCCGATGCCGATTTCCACTTCCTTGCCGTTGCCGTCACGCGCCGTCAGGGCGTCGCGGTTGAACTGGGCATGCAGGTCGGCCAGGCGCGCTTCGATGTCCTGGTAGCGGGCGTTCAGCTCGGCGCGGTCGGCGTCCATGTCGGCCTGGGCGGCAGCGTCGAGCTTGCCTTCCAGTTCCAGTTTGCGACCGTGCAGGCGGATGCGCTCCAGCCCGGCGTTGATCGCGCCAATGTCGGTTTTTTCCAGGCTCTTGAGCTGAGCGGCCAGCTTGTTCACGCGGTCCACGCGGGCTTGCAGCTCCGGCCACGCGGCCTCGCCTTCGGCAATCACCTTGCCGTCCTGCTTGACGTTGACCAGGGTGCCGTAGAAGTTGCCCCACTCACGACGCTCGATGGCCATCAGGTTCGCAGGCTTGGTCTGGTCCTTCAGCCACTCACCGACAATCCAGGTGAAGTCGTTACCGTTCAGGTCGCGGTTGCCGACCTTGATCAGCTCACGGGTCATGAATTCCGGGCCTTGGTCCGGCACCGGCAGGCCCGCGCTTTTCAGGCGCTCGCGCGGCACTTCTTCTTTCTGGACCACTTCGCCGATGACGATGTGGTTGGCCTGGCCTGGCACGTTGTAGTTCGCCTGGATCAGGTCGGCCGGCCAGAAATGGCCCAGGCCCCGCACCGCAATCACAGCCAGCAAACCAATGGTCATGATGACCGCGATGGACACCGCGCCACCGCTGATCCAGACGCCGGGGGCGCCGCTCTTGAACCATCCATTCAGGGAGTTCTGTTTCACAGACTTCTACCTTTCTTAAAGCGACGAGTATTTCTTGCGCAGACGCTGACGAATCAGCTCGGCGAGGGTGTTCATGATGAAGGTGAACAACAGCAGCACCAGCGCCGAGAGGAACAGCACGCGGTAATGACTGCCGCCCACTTCCGACTCGGGCATCTCCACCGCAACGTTGGCCGCCAGGGTGCGCAGGCCCTCGAACAGGTTCATCTCCATCACCGGGGTGTTACCGGTGGCCATCAGTACGATCATGGTCTCGCCCACGGCGCGGCCCATGCCGATCATCAGCGCCGAGAAGATGCCCGGGCTGGCGGTGAGGATGACCACGCGGGTCATGGTCTGCCACGGCGTGGCGCCCAGTGCCAGGGACCCCAGGGTCAGGCCGCGTGGCACGCTGAACACGGCGTCTTCGGCGATGGAGTAGATATTCGGGATCACGGCAAAACCCATGGCCAGGCCGACCACCAACGCGTTGCGCTGGTCGTAGGTAATGCCCAGATCGTGGGAGATCCACATGCGCATGTCACCGCCGAAAAACCAGGTTTCCAGGTACGGGCTCATGTACAGCGAGAGCCAACCCACGAACAGGATCACCGGAATCAGGATCGCGCTTTCCCAGCCATCGGGAACGCGCAGGCGGATCGACTCAGGCAAGCGGCTGAAGACAAAGCCGGCGACCAGGATGCCAATCGGCAACAGCATCAACAGGCTGAAAATGCCCGGCAGGTGCCCTTCCACATACGGCGCCAGGAACAGGCCGGCGAAGAATCCGAGGATCACCGTCGGCATGGCTTCCATCAGCTCGATCACCGGCTTGACCTTGCGGCGCAGGCTCGGCGCCATGAAGTAAGCGGTGTAGATCGCTGCAGCAACCGCCAGTGGCGCCGCCAGCAACATGGCGTAGAACGCGGCCTTCAAGGTGCCGAAGGTCAGCGGGGCCAGGCTCATCTTGGGTTCAAAATCGGTGTTGGCGGCCGTGGATTGCCAGACGTATTTAGGCTCGTCGTAGTTCTCGTACCAGACCTTGCTCCACAACGCGCTCCACGACACTTCCGGGTGCGGGTTGTCGAGCAACAACGGTTGCAGCTTGCCACCCGCCTCGACGATCACACGGTTGGCCCGTGGCGACATGCCGAACAGACCCTGACCGTCGACCACCGGGTCCACCAGCAAGGTGCGGTGAGCGGTGCTGTGGAACACGCCGAACTGGCCAGCAGCATCCAGGGCGGTGAAGCCTTTGCGGCGCTCTTCAGCGCTGATTTCGACGATGGGTGCAGTGCCCATCTGGAAGGTGCGGATCTGCTTCAGGCGTTGCTCGCCATCCGGGTCACGGGCCATGAACCACTGGGCCAGGCCGCCTTTGGAGTTACCCAGGATCAGCGAGATGCCGCCGACCAACTGGGTGCTGGCGGTGATTTCCGTGTCGGCGTCTTCCAGCAGCTTGTAGCGCCCGTTGAGGCTCTTGTCGCGCAGGCTGAACACGTCGGCCAGGGCACGGCCGTTGATCACGTACAGCCACTGCTGGCGTGGGTCGATGAAGATCGCCTTCACCGGCTCTGTCATCTGCGGCAGCTCGACACGCTTCTGCTCGCTGGTGACCTCACCAGTCATCATGTTTTCTTCACGGCTCAGGGTCAGCACGTTCAAGTGCGAACCGGCGGAACCTGCCACCACCAGGGAGGTATCGGTGGCGTTGAGCGCAACGTGTTCCAGGGGACGACCGGTGTCATCCAGCACGATCGGCGTTTCGCCGTAGGGGTACTCGATCGCTGGGGTGATGGTTTTCTTGCCGTCCGGGTACGACACCTTATAGGTGTGGCGGAACACCAAAGACTGGCCATTGGACAAGCCGAGAATCACCAGCGGGCTGCCCGGCTGATCTTCACCAATGGAAGCAACACTGGTACCGGCCGGAATCGGCAGGTCGACACGCTTGAGCTCGGCACCGGTGTCCACGGCAAAGAACAGCGCCTGGCCCTTGTCGGAAACCCGCATGGCGACCTGGTTCTGTTCTTCGAGGGAGATCATCAACGGCTTGCCGGCGTCCTGCATCCAAGCGGGCGTCAACGCGTCTTCCTTGGTCAACGAGGCGCCCTGGAACAATGGCGCAACCACATAGGCGAGGAAGAAGAAGATCAGGGTAATGGCGGCCAGCACGGCGAGGCCGCCGACCAGCACATACCAACGGGTGAAGCGATCCTTGAGCGCGCGGATGCGGCGCTTGCGTTGCAGCTCAGGCGTATTGAAATCAATGCGCTTGGGAGGGGAAGTCGTCGTCATGGTGGAATTGGCCAGATCATTCATGCGCACACCCTAGCGATCCTGTATGACAGAAAGATGACAGTGCAGTGACGCAACAAATCCGCCGCGAAGCAGGGCTGGCAGCGGATAAAAAATTAGGGATGCAGACTGCTTATGTGGGAGCGGGCTTGCCCGCGATGGCATCAACACGATTTCAACGCTAAACCGCGTCGCCAGCATCGCGGGCAAGCCCGCTCCCACAGAAAAGCATGCGTCTACATCAGGTATCGCAGGCTTAGTTGCCTTCTTTCAGACCCAGGTCAGCCAGGGCCTTGGCGGCGACTTTGGCTGGCAGTGGGATGTAGCCGTCTTTGACCACTACTTCCTGGCCCTGCTTGGACAGCACCAGTTTCACGAACTCAGCTTCCAGCGGCGCCAGTGGCTTGTTCGGGGCTTTGTTGACATACACGTAGAGGAAACGCGACAGCGGATACTTGCCGTTCAGGGCGTTTTCTTCGGAGTCTTCGATGTAGTCAGTGCTGCCTTTCTTGGCCAATGGCACGGTCTTCACGCTGGCGGTCTTGTAGCCGATGCCCGAGTAACCGATGCCGTTCAGCGAGGAGCTGATCGACTGCACGACCGAAGCCGAGCCCGGTTGTTCGTTCACGTTTGGCTTGTAGTCGCCTTTGCACAGGGCTTCTTCCTTGAAGTAGCCGTAGGTGCCGGATACCGAGTTCCGCCCGAACAGTTGCACTGGCTTGTTGGCCAGGTCGCCGGTCACGCCCAGGTCACCCCAGGTTTTCACATCGGCTTTGGCGCCGCACAGACGCGTCGACGAGAAGATCGCATCGACCTGTTCCATGGTCAGGTGCTGGATCGGGTTGTCCTTGTGCACAAATACCGCCAGGGCATCCACGGCAACCGGGATTGCCGTTGGCTTGTAGCCGTACTTCTGCTCGAAGGCCGCCAGTTCGGTGTCCTTCATCTTGCGGCTCATCGGGCCCAGGTTGGAGGTGCCTTCAGTCAGCGCAGGTGGCGCAGTAGCGGAGCCGGCAGCTTGAATCTGGATGTTGACGTTCGGGTATTCCTTTTTGTAACCCTCGGCCCACAGGGTCATCAGGTTAGCCAGGGTATCGGAGCCGACGCTGGACAGGTTGCCCGACACACCAGTGGTCTTGACGTAAGCCGGGATTGCCGGATCAACACCAGCGGCCACCGCGTTGGCGGTCGCAACGCCAGCAGCGACAAAAGTCATTGCCGCCATCAAACGTTTCAGTTTCATGCCTTGCTCCTAGCAGATAGGGATAATTGGATCGGGGCCAAGTATCGGCAGGCCGTGTGAACACTCTATGTCTGAAATATGACAATTAGATGAAAGGCCACTATCGGGTGAGAATTGCATTTAAGAAGAAATTTTCAGAAATACAGGCTTGAGCGGGAGATGAACGTGGGAAGGCCCTGGCTTGAAACCACACGGCAATTGCTGACCGGAGATTTCCCACAGCTTTTTAGGGTTGTCGTTCGGAACTGGCCTTAATAACCTCCTCCCGCCGCTGCAAATTCAGCGACCGGGACTGCAAGCCGGCCGAAACTATGTTGGGAGTTCATAAGCGCCTCTATAATCGGGGCGCTTTTTATCGCCGTCCCTGTATGGCGGCTGTGCGGGAGACCTTCGGGTCTGCGGGGATGCTCCTAACCTAAAGTCTGAGCGATTCAAGGTGAACCGTAGGTTGACAAAATGAAACCAAAGCATAGTCTTGTCAACCTAAGGAGACCTTACATGATCAATGACCGAATTCGCCGCGCAAGGTTATTGCGTGGTATGTCGCTAGAAGCACTGGCATTGCGTCTCGGCGACATCACCAAGCAAGGCCTGAGCAAATATGAAAAAGGGTTGAGCACCCCAAATTCTCAGCGCCTTTTGCAATTAGCGAAGGCACTGGAGGTGAGCCCGGAGTATTTTTTCCGTACTCAGGCTCTGCCACTCGCGCCGCTGGAGTTCCGTAAACTAGCAAAGATGCCTCTGTACCGTCAGGTCCAGGTCGAGGAGCAGATTCGAGAGCATCTGGAACGCTATATATCTCTGGAAGAGTGTTTCGACGCAGAAGACGTCAAGACTGCCGAAACCCCAGCGCAAATGCTCCAAGTATCCTCCATAGAAGAAGCGGAACGAGCGGCAGATAAGCTCCGTAAGTATTGGGATATAGGCGAGGACCCTATTGCTCATCTGACTGAGCAGTTGGAAGAGCACGGCATCAAAGTCGTGATGCTGGAGGGTCCTGATGATTTTGATGGCGCTTGCGCAGCCACCAATGACGGCCAACATGTGCTGATCGCTTTAAATGCTCAAAGAGCAGGTGAGCGAATTCGCTTCACCGCTGCTCATGAATTGGGTCACTGGGTGATGAAATTGCCTGATGATATGCCCGAGCGCGATAAAGAAAACTGCTGTCACCGCTTCGCAGGAGCTTTCCTTTATCCAGCTAAAAGCGTAACCGGAGATTTTGGCAATCACCAACGCTCCCGCGTCCACCCAAGAGAACTATTGATTGCTAAGCGCCAATATGGGCTCTCAATGCATGCAGCGCTCCGTCGATTGAAGGACCTCAAACTGTTAGGCGAAGGCGGTTACAAGTCCCTAACTATTCAGTTCAGTAGCAATGGCTGGCGCAAAGCAGAGCCTGAGCCGCTACCTTGCAAACCACCTCAGCGGTTTGAGTCACTCGTTTTCTGGGGGTTAGCGGAAGGCCTTATCACCAAATCGCGCGCGGCCGAGTTGCTGCGTCGTCCGGTGAGCGCTCTAGACCCCAATTTTCTGGGCTCATTGGAGAATGCATGAGCCTTATCTATATCAGCGATACCAACATCTGGATTGATTTCAGGAACGCGGGATTGCTGGAGTATATGTTCAGGCTACCACTCACCTTCTGCTGCACTGATTTTGTCATGCACGAGCTTGAAGATTTCCCCCATGATGAACTGCTCGCCCAAGGGTTGGTTGTCGAATCATTTGACGAGAGAGGCGTGCAAAAACTCTTAGGACTTAAGGTCGAACACAACAACAGTTCCTTAGCCGATGTTTCTTGCTACCTACTAGCACAAACAACCGGAAGACCGTTACTCACTGGCGATGGGAAACTACGTCGTCAGGCAATTCGGGACGGGCTGCAGGTACACGGTGCACTATGGCTACTCGACCTAATGGTCGAGCATCAAGTCCTCAATGTTACTGACGCAGCAACGGCGCTAGAGCATATGCTGACTGATGGTGCCCGCTTACCAGCATCAGAATGTCAAATAAGACTCTTAGATTGGAAACCTATATAAAGCTCAACTCGGATACTGAATATCCATCCAGCGCTTGTAAACATCACCATACTCATCTTCCAAAGCAGAACACTTAGTTTCGAAAATCTTCATGGCTTTGATTGCGTCAGCTGACGGGTAATCTATAAGGCGATACCCCGTAATTACCCTAAACTTGAAATATCCGAATCCGTCTGAAATTATTCGACTGAGATGAGCCAAATGAATTGAATCCCTTTCATCGGCGCTTCGCAAGTCTCTTTCCATCGGCATTCCAACCCCCATGCAATCAGCATGAAGTATGTGACTAGCGTTCGAGTATTCATGTAGCAACGCTGTAAAATCTTTAAACAACGGATCTCCACTATTCGTGAGGCCGGCAACCAAACCAGTGAACCCCCACCTGCGCTCAAGCTCTTGACGGGTTTTCCTATCATATTGCTTATTTACTTCAGCTCTTTTTTCTGGGGATATTAAAAGATCCTTGATGGGCTTCCACTCGCGGTCATCAGGATTCGCCACAGAATTTAAAAGTTCTCGAGCCTTACTATCGTTTTTCAATAATGAAATTTCAAAAAGGTCAGTATCAAACTCTTCAATTCTCCGTCTAAAACTCTCACGCGACTGGAGTATATACAGTACCTTCAGTGTACCCTCGCACACAGAGCGCATGATGACATCCGCATCCCAGAGTTGACCGTAAGCAGATAATAAAAATGCACTTTCCGTAGACCGCGCTGCCGCCGATAAAAGCTCACCGAGGACCTGCCGCTCTCGCTTGTCGAATCCAGAAAAAGCTGACACTGGAACCATGAGTGGCAGCAACTCCCTCATTAACAAAACCGCTTTTTCGGACCATTCTTTCTGAATTTTAATGAGTACTTCCGTGTACATAGCCTACTCCTGAACAGATTACCGCTTGTGCTTCCACAGATACCCGCCCACCAGCATCCCCATCACGCACAGCACGGCTACGTAATAAGCCGGGCCCATCGGGCTCTCCTTCATCAGCAGCGACACCGCCAATGGCGTCAACCCGCCGAACACGGCATAAGCAACGTTGTAGGAGAACGACAGACCGCTGAAGCGCACCACCGGCGGGAAGGCTTTGACCATCACGTAGGGCACCACGCCGATGGTGCCGACAAACAAGCCGGTCAGGGCATACAACGGGAACAGCCAGTCCGGGTGGGCCATCAGGCTGTGATACAGCGTCCAGGAGGTCGCCAGCAGCAGTGCGCAACCGGTGACCAGCACGCGACCGGCACCAAAACGGTCGGCCAGCGCACCTGCGGCGATGCAACCCAGGCTCAGGGTCACGATCGCCAGACTATTGGCTTGCAGTGCAACCGTAGGGCTGAAGTGATAGATGGTTTGCAGCACGGTCGGGGTCATAAGGATGACTACCACCACGCCGGCCGACAATAGCCAGGTCAGCAGCATCGACAGCACAATGGCGCCACGGTGATCGCGCAACACGGCGCGCAAGGGCAGTTCAGCGGCCAGGCTCTTGCGTTGCTGCATCTCGGCGAAGATCGGGGTTTCATGCAGCCAACGACGCAGATACACCGACAGCAGGCCGAATACGCCGCCGAGCAGGAAAGGAATCCGCCAGGCGTAATCAGAGACCTGTTCCGGTGTATAGGCGCTATTGATGGCGGTAGCCACCAACGAGCCCAGCAGAATACCGGCGGTGAGGCCGCTGGTCAGGGTGCCGCAGGCATAGCCGATGTGGCGCGGCGGCACGTGCTCGGAGACGAACACCCAGGCGCCCGGTACTTCGCCGCCAATCGCCGCGCCCTGGATGATGCGCATCAGCAGCAACAGGACCGGCGCCCACAGGCCGATCTGCGCGTAGGTCGGAAGCAAGCCCATGATCAGGGTGGGCACGGCCATCATGAAGATGCTCAGGGTGAACATTTTCTTGCGCCCCAGCAGGTCACCAAAGTGCGCCATGATGATGCCGCCCAAGGGGCGCGCCAGGTAGCCGGCGGCGAAGATGCCGAAGGTCTGCATCATGCGCAGCCATTCGGGCATGTCGACAGGGAAGAACAGTTTCCCGACCACGGTGGCGAAAAACACAAAGATGATGAAGTCGTAGAACTCCAGCGCTCCACCCAAGGCAGACAGCGACAGGGTTTTGTAGTCGTTGCGGGTCAGCGGGCGCGAGGGTTGCGCACTGCTTGCGGGCACGGAGGACATGGCAAGGCTTCTCTTATAGTAATCATCGTAAAGGACTGCACGCCCGTGACTTGCGGCGGGTTTGGCAAGATAGCAAATCGCCTGAAAAAGCACAGCGCCAGGAGCACAGTTGCGCGCAAAAGCCCCGATACAGCGTCTATTTACCGACCAAATGAGCGTCGGAAGGTCGTCGTGGCGCCAGGGTCTCGATATACTCGCCGGTGCAAGCGCCAGACCCGCTGTCTTGAGGGGCTGCTGTGCCAAAACGCTGTTGGGTACCATCCAGCCGATTTGGCAGAGTTTCCCTTTAGTTCGCCTTACGAGAAACGCATCGAGCGGTGTATGTTGGTGCTGAAACGTTTTTCTGAGAAGACGGCTATCCACTTGAAATACCCATGAAGCGTCACGGGTCAGAGGCACCCTCGGCATGATCGAACTCGAACAAGAAGATCCTATCCCGCAAGGCGATCTCGCCCTGCAAATCACCGCGCTTCCGCGTGAAACCAACGGTTTTGGCGATATCTTCGGCGGCTGGCTGGTCGCGCAGATGGACCTGGCCGGCACGGCAATGGCCAGCAAGGTCGCCGGTGGGCGCGTGGCCACCGTGGCCATTGATCGCATGGCGTTCCTGGTGCCGGTGGCCGTGGGTGCGCAGCTTTCCTTCTATACCCAGGCCCTGGAAATCGGCCGCAGCTCGATCCAGATGATGGTCGAAGTGTGGAGCGACGATCCGTTGTCCAGCGAATGGCGCAAGGTGACCGAAGCCGTATTCGTGTTCGTCGCCATCGATGGCAGCGGCCGCACGCGCTCGGTACCGTCACGGGCGCGTTAAACCTCGCCGGGTTTTAACGGTCAATTGCCCCATTGCCTGCCACTAAGAGAGCTTTGTCATGCCTACGCCCCACGTTGAGACGGTAAAAATCGACGAGCTGGACTGCTGGCGCATCCGCCACAACGGTGCCGAGTTGATGGTGGCCCAACAGGGTGCGCATATCTTCAGTTACCAGCGCGAGGGCGAACAGCCGCTGATCTGGCCGAACCCTGAGGCCGTGTTCAAGCAGGGCAAAGGCATTCGTACTGGCGTACCGGTGTGCTGGCCGTGGTTCGGGGTGTTCGACCGCAACCCGCAAAGCGTCAAAGCCATGCGCCAGAGCGATCAGCCTGCCGGCGCCCACGGTTTTGTGCGCACCACCCGCTGGGAACTGGCCACCACCGAACTCGACGGCCAGACGCTGCGAGTGGATCTGGTATTGCCGGTGCCGGCGGGCGGCTTTCCGGGCTGGCCCCATCAGGTAGACCTGACGCTGAGCCTGCTGTTGGATGACCAACTGCACATCCGCCTGACCAGCCACAACCGCGGCGCCGACACCGTGACCCTCAGCCAGGCATTGCACACCTATTTCGCCGTGAGCGATGTGCGCAAGGTGCAGGTCGAGGGCCTGGATGGCGTGGCCTACATCGATACCGCCGACGGGTGGGCCGAGAAACAGCAAGCCGGGCTGCTGCACTTCAGCGCCGAAACAGACCGCATTTACCTGAATACTCCAACACAGCTGAATATCGTCGATAGCGATTGGCAGCGCCGTATCCAGCTCACCAGCGAAGGCTCGAAATCCACCGTGGTCTGGAACCCCTGGACTGAACGCGCCAAGGCTTTCGACGATATGGCCGATGACGGCTGGCAGGGTATGTTGTGCATCGAGACGGCCAACGTGCTGGACGATGTGGTGAACCTGGCGCCCGGCGAAAGCCACACTCTAGGCGTGAGCATCACGGCACTGGCCTTGTAAACCCAATCAAATGTGGGAGCTGGCTTGCCTGCGATGCAGGCAACTGGGTGTATCAGGAACACCGAGGCGCTGCTATCGCAGGCAAGCCAGCTCCCACAGGGGTTATGCTCTGAGCTTTAGAGATCAGACTCCTTCACCACCCGCACCTTCCCGGCCTCCAGCGCATACGCGGCGTCTGCCAAGTCGTTATTGACCTTCTCCACCTTCAACGTGCCCGTGACCCACAGCGGCGTGTAGATATCATCCAGCTTCAACCCCTTGGGATAGCGCACCAGCACCAGTTGATTAGGCGGCGGTGGTGGCACGTGTATGCAGGCGCCCGGGTAAGGCACCAGGAAGAACAATGTGCTGCGGCCCTTGGCGTCCGTTTCAAGCGGCACCGGATAGCCGCCAATGCGGATATTCTTGCCGTTCATGGCTGCGACGGTCTTGGTGGAATACATCACCGCAGGCAGGCCCTTGCTCTGCTTCAAGCCACCCTTTTCGGTGAACGTGCCTTGAGCTTCGGGAGAGTTATGGTCGATCTCGGGCATGGCTTCGAGAGCTTTCTGATCCGACAGCGGCATCAGGTCGAGCCAGTCGGTTTCCGGCAGTTCGCCAGCGTGCGCCAGGCCAGAGCCCAGCAGAAGAAGCGTTAACAGAAGACGGCGCATGGAGAGGCTCGGCAAATACAAGTGCCGAGCATTCTAGCCCTCTGCGCCTGCGCAGCGCAGAGGACTTTGTCGGCTGATTACTTCTTTTTGATCAGGCCGTAGATCACCAGCAACACGATGGCACCCACCAGCGCGCCGATGAAACCTGCGCCCTGGCCTGCCTGGTAGATCCCCAGGGCCTGACCGCCGTAGGTCGCGGCCAGGGAACCGGCGATACCCAGCAGGATGGTCATGATCCAGCCCATGCTGTCGTCGCCAGGCTTGAGGAAGCGCGCCAGGAGGCCGACGATCAAGCCGATAAAGATGGTTCCGATGATACCCATGGCATTTCCCTCTGATTGGTATGAGTCATGCCAAAGCCTAGTCAGGCTTTGGCATCCTGCAATCAGAGAGACGCAGAACCCCAATGGTTCCCGCCGTGGCCAGGCTTATTGTTCGGCGATCAGTGCTTCAACCTTGAGGATCTGCGCCTGCAGCGTCGCACGATCCTTGCAGCGCAGGTTGACGTGGCCGACCTTGCGCCCGGCCTTGAAGGCCTTGCCGTAGTGATGCACGTGACAATCGTCGATCGCCATCACACGCTCCACCGGCGGTACAGAGCCGATGAAGTTGAGCATGGCGCTCTCGCCGACCTTGGCCGTGGAGCCCAACGGCAAGCCCGCCACCGCCCGCAGGTGGTTTTCGAACTGGCTGCACTCGGCGCCTTCGGTGGTCCAGTGCCCGGAGTTGTGGACGCGTGGGGCGATTTCGTTGGCCTTGAGGCCACCGTCGACTTCAAAGAACTCGAACGCCATCACGCCGACATAATCCAGCTGCTTGAGCACACGGCTGGAATAGTCTTCGGCCAGGGCCTGCAGCGGGTGGTCAGTGCTGGCTACCGACACTTTCAGGATGCCGTTGACGTGAGTGTTGTGCACCAACGGGTAAAAGCGGGTTTCGCCATCACGGGCGCGTACGGCAATCAGCGAGACTTCGCCAGTGAACGGCACGAAGCCTTCCAGCAGGCAGGCAACGCTGCCCAGCTCGGCAAAAGTGCCGACCACATCGGCCGCGGTGCGCAGGACTTTCTGGCCCTTGCCGTCGTAGCCCAGGGTGCGGGTTTTCAACACCGCCGGCAGGCCGATGCTGGCGACCGCCGCGTCCAGGTCCGCCTGGGACTGGATGTCGGCGAAGGCCGGCGTCGGAATGCCCAGGTCCTTGAACATGCTCTTTTCGAACCAGCGGTCGCGAGCGATACGCAAGGCTTCGGCGCTCGGGTACACCGGCACGAACTGCGACAGGAAGGCCACGGTTTCGGCCGGGACGCTTTCGAATTCGAAGGTCACCAGGTCGACTTCATCGGCCAGTTGGCGCAGGTGGTCCGGGTCGCTGTAGTCAGCGCGCAGGTGTTCACCCAGGGCCGCAGCGCAGGCGTCCGGCGCCGGGTCCAGGAAAGCGAAGTTCATCCCCAGCGGCGTACCCGCCAAAGCCAGCATGCGGCCCAGTTGGCCGCCACCGATTACACCGATTTTCATCGTCAACAACCTCAGGCGATGCGTGGGTCTGGATTGTCCAGCACGCTGTCTGTCTGCTCAGCACGGAATTTTTTCAGCACCGCATGAAACTGCGGGTGCTTGGCGCCCAGGATGCTGGCGGACAGCAAGGCTGCGTTGATCGCGCCGGCCTTGCCGATTGCCAGGGTTGCCACCGGAATGCCAGCCGGCATCTGCACGATGGACAACAGCGAATCCACGCCCGAGAGCATCGACGACTGCACCGGCACGCCAAGCACGGGCAGGTGAGTCTTGGCCGCGCACATGCCAGGCAAGTGCGCGGCGCCGCCGGCACCGGCGATGATCACCTCGATGCCACGGGATTCTGCTTCATCGGCATACTGGAACAACAAATCCGGGGTGCGGTGGGCGGAGACCACCTTCACTTCGTACGGAATGCCGAGTTTTTCCAGCATATCGGCGGTGTGGCTAAGGGTGGACCAATCGGACTTGGAGCCCATGATCACGCCAACCAATGCACTCATCGTCGTGCCTCTTCTCTCTGGGCGCCCGCAGGCGCGTCAAAAAACAACAAGCCACGCGGGAAATCCAGCGTGGCTTGGTGTACGAATTAAGGCCGGTTTGGACCGGCCGAAGGCCGCGCAGTATACCGTAATAATCCAGATAAACAGCCCCTGGGATGACCATCTGTCTAGCGGCGCAAAGTGGCGGTTTTATTGACTTAAGAGTCAGCGAAAACACCGCGAAATCCTGTGGGAGCTGGCTTGCCTGCGATAGCAGTGGATCAGCGCAAAATAGGTTGGCTGACACACCGCTATCGCAGGCAAGCCAGCTCCCACATGTGTTCTGCGCTGGGCTCAAGCGCTTTGCGCCGCCCCACCTTCCAGCTTGCGCCACAACAACCGCACATTCGCCTTGCGCACCAACGCGCAGCGATACAAGCGAATCTCCAGCGGCACATGCCATTGCGGCCCGCCGCACACCACCAATTCGCCGCGCGCCAACTCTGCACGTACGCTCAACTGCGGTACCCAGGCGATTCCCAAGCCTTCGAGCGCCATGCTCTTGAGGCTGTCGGCCATGGCGGTTTCATAGATGGTGGTAAAGCGCAGAGCCCTCTGGCGCAGCAGCAAATTCACCGAGCGGCCAAGGAACGCGCCGGCGCTGTAGGCCAGCAGCGGCACGCTGCCCTCGCCCTCCAGGTCGAACAGCGGCTTGCCCTCGGCATCGGCGGCGCACACCGGGAGCATTTCGGTGTTGCCCAGGTGCAGCGACGGGAAAATCTCGGCGTCCATTTGCATCGCCGCGTCCGGGTCGTAGAACGCCAGCATCAGGTCGCAACCGCCTTCGCGCAGGGCGTGCACGGCGTCGCCGACGTTGGTGGCCACCAGCCGCGTGGCGATATTCAAGCCCTCGTTGCGCAACTGCGCGATCCAGCGCGGGAAGAACCCCAATGCCAGGGAGTGGGCGGCCGCCACTTGCATGACTTCGCCTTGCCCGCCTTCCAGGTGATGCAAATGGCGCAGTACTTCACCGAGCTGTTCGACCACGGTGCGCGCCGTCACCAGAAACAACTGCCCGGCCGCTGTCAGTTCCACCGGCGTACGTGAACGGTTGACCAACGTCAGCCCCAACGCGGCTTCCAGGCTGCGGATACGCCGACTGAACGCCGGCTGGGTGACAAAGCGCCGCTCAGCCGCCTGGGAAAAACTACGCGTCGCCGCCAGGGCGCTGAAGTCTTCCAACCACTTGCTCTCAAGGTTCATCACTGCCTCCCACGGAATGCACCATTTTGGCACACACGCCCGCCAAGATAACCGGGTCACATCCACATTATGCCGTTTGTGCATAGGCCAGTGTTTAACAGCATTGGCCCAAAAAGTTCTACAAGCCTAGCATTCGCAGCGTTCCGGCCAGTTCCGGGTCCATATTGAGATGATTTCCGTCATGTCCTCTGCTGCATCATTCCGTACCGAAAAAGACCTGCTTGGCGTACTCGAAGTACCGGCGCAAGCGTATTACGGCATCCAGACCCTGCGAGCGGTGAATAACTTCCGTCTCTCGGGCGTTCCGATTTCGCATTACCCGAAATTGGTGGTCGGTCTGGCAATGGTCAAGCAAGCGGCCGCTGACGCCAACCGCGAGTTGGGCCAGCTCAGCGAAGCCAAGCACGCTGCCATCAGCGAAGCCTGTGCTCGTCTGATCCGCGGCGATTTCCACGAAGAGTTCGTGGTGGACATGATTCAAGGCGGCGCCGGCACTTCAACCAACATGAATGCCAACGAAGTCATCGCCAACATCGCGCTGGAGGCCATGGGTCACCAGAAAGGCGAATACCAGTACCTGCACCCCAACAACGACGTGAACATGGCGCAGTCGACCAACGACGCCTATCCGACCGCGATCCGCCTGGGTCTGCTGTTGGGCCATGACGCGCTGCTGGCCAGCCTCGACAGCCTGATCCAGGCGTTCGCCGCCAAAGGCGCCGAGTTCAGCCATGTGTTGAAAATGGGCCGCACTCAGTTGCAAGACGCCGTGCCGATGACCCTCGGCCAGGAATTCCGCGCCTTCGCCACCACTTTGGGTGAAGACCTGGCCCGCCTGAAAACCTTGGCACCGGAGCTGCTGACCGAAGTGAACCTGGGCGGCACCGCCATCGGTACCGGCATCAACGCCGACCCACGCTACCAGGCCCTGGCCGTACAACGCCTGGCCACCATCAGCGGCCAGCCGCTGGTACCGGCGGCCGACTTGATCGAAGCCACTTCCGACATGGGCGCCTTTGTACTGTTCTCCGGCATGCTCAAGCGTACCGCCGTGAAGCTGTCGAAGATCTGCAACGACTTGCGCCTGCTGTCCAGCGGCCCACGCACCGGCATCAACGAGATCAACCTGCCGGCACGCCAGCCAGGCAGCTCGATCATGCCCGGCAAGGTCAACCCGGTAATCCCGGAAGCGGTCAACCAGGTAGCGTTCCAGGTCATCGGTAACGACCTGGCCCTGACCATGGCAGCCGAAGGCGGCCAACTGCAGTTGAACGTGATGGAGCCGCTGATCGCCTTCAAGATCTTCGACTCGATCCGCCTGCTGCAACGCGCCATGGACATGCTGCGCGAGCACTGCATCGTCGGCATCACCGCCAACGAAGCACGCTGCCGCGAACTGGTGGAGCATTCCATCGGCCTGGTCACCGCGCTGAACCCGTATATCGGCTATGAAAACGCCACCCGCATTGCGCGTATCGCTCTTGAAAGCGGGCGCGGCGTGCTGGAACTGGTGCGTGAAGAAGGCTTGCTCGACGACGCCATGCTCGACGACATCCTGCGCCCGGAAAACATGATTGCCCCACGTTTGGTCCCGCTGAAGGCCTAAGCGTTTGTTGCACCGCTCACCAGGTTGAGGGACTAGACACCTCTCACCTTTTGAGGGCCTGAAGGCTCGTTCTTCAGGCCCTTTTTTTTGCCTTGAGGTTGCTCCATGACGCCCATAAAAAATCTAATATCGCACCGCAAACCTTCCTCCCCTTCCGCGACCGCGCTGAAACCTTTAATCGCCCCGTGCAGACGGATCACGCTCGCCTAGGTATAGTGCCGCCCCTCTTCGCGTCTGCGGCTGTCGGTAACGAGGCCCGGGAACCACGCGAAAGCGCATGAATAACAACACCCGCAAAAGGATGGGGATCGAGCGTCGTGCACTGCCTGGTGCCGAGCGATGCGTCGGACCGTCCTGCGTTTGCCATTAGAAAAATCAGCGAGGAACACTCCATGCTCGAAGTCATCAACGACTTCCTCTCAGGGAAAGTACTGATCGTGCTCATAGTCGGGCTCGGCGGTTATTTCACGATCCGCTCGCGTTTCGTGCAGTTGCGTCACTTTTTCCACATGTTCTCGGTGTTTAAAGACAGCCTCAAGAGCAGCGCCGGTCAACTCAGCTCGTTCCAGGCGCTGATGCTCAGCCTGGCCGGCCGCGTGGGTGCCGGTAACATCGCCGGTGTCGGCATTGCCGTGACGTTGGGTGGCCCGGGTGCCGTGTTCTGGATGTGGGTCACCGCGCTGGTGGGCATGTCTTCGAGCTTTATCGAGTGCTCCCTCGGCCAGTTGTACAAGCGCACCGACGCTGAAGGCACCTACCGTGGCGGCCCGGCGTATTACATCCAGCACGGCCTACAGAAACGCTGGCTGGGGATGGTCATGGCGTTCCTGCTGCTGGTGACCTTCGGCTTTGCCTTCAATGGCCTGCAAGCCCACGCTGTAACGCACTCGTTGAATAACGCGTTTGGCCTCGACACCACCTACACCGGCCTGGCGCTGGCGGTGTTGCTGGGCCTGGTGTTCATTGGCGGGATCAAGCGTATTGCCTCGATTGCCGACCTGCTGGTACCGGTCAAGACTCTGGTCTACATCGCCGTGACCCTGTACGTGATCGTGCTGCAATTCGACCACGTACCGGCCATGCTCGCGACCATCGTCAAGAGCGCGTTCGGCCTCGACCAAGCCTTCGGTGGCCTGGTGGGCAGCGCGATCATCATGGGTGTAAAACGCGGCGTGTTCGCCAACGAAGCAGGCTTGGGCAGTGCGCCTAACGTGGCGGCAGTGGCGTCGGTAGAACACCCTATCGCTCAAGGCGTGGTGCAAGCGTTCAGCGTGTTCCTCGACACCTTCGTGATCTGCACCTGTACTGCGTTGCTGATCCTGCTGTCGGGTTTCTACACCCCAGGCTTTGAAGGCGACGGCATTGCCCTGACCCAGAACTCCCTGGCGGCGGTGGTGGGTGACTGGGGCCGCATGTTCATCTCGGTGGCCCTGGCGTTGTTCGTGTTCACCTCGATCATGTACAACTACTACCTGGGCGAGAGCAACCTGCGCTTTCTGGTCGGCAATAACCGCAAGGTGCTGATGGGTTATCGCGCTTTGGTGCTGGTGCTGATTTTCTGGGGCTCCATCGAAAACTTGAGCACGGTGTTTGCCTTCGCCGATATCACCATGACCATGCTCGCGTTCGTCAACCTGTTCGCCCTGGCGTTCCTGTTCAAGATTGCCATGCGCATCCTCAACGACTACGACAACCAGCGCGCGGCGGGTATCAAGACCCCGGTGTTCGATTCCAGCCAGTTCCCCGACCTGGACCTGGACCGCAAGGCCTGGCCGGCCAACCCGGTGAAAACCGAGGCGGCTCCGGCAGCTGAACTGAGCGCTCAAGCGCAACGTTAATCACGGCTAGATGACACGCCGCCCGGCCTTGGGCATGCTCTGGGCCCGGCGGCGTTTTTCGTTCAGGAGATTTTCGATGCAATCAGCTAATAACGTGATGGTGCTCTATACCGGCGGCACCATTGGCATGCAGGCCAGCGCCAATGGCCTGGCACCCGCGTCTGGTTTTGAAGTACGCATGCGTGAACAGTTCGCCGACGCAGACCTGCCCGCGTGGCGCTTCCGGGAAATGTCACCACTGATCGACAGCGCCAACATGAACCCCGCCTACTGGCAACGCCTGCGCAGCGCCGTGGTCGAGGCGGTAGACGCCGGCTGCGATGCCGTACTGATCCTGCACGGCACCGACACCCTGGCCTACAGCGCAGCGGCCATGAGCTTCCAGCTGCTGGGCCTGCCGGCGCCGGTAGTGTTCACTGGTTCGATGCTGCCGGCCGGTGTGCCCGACAGCGATGCCTGGGAAAACGTCAGCGGTGCGTTGACGGCCTTGGGCGAAGGCCTGAAGCCGGGTGTGCACCTGTACTTCCATGGCGCGCTGATGGCGCCGACCCGTTGCGCGAAGATTCGCAGTTTTGGGCGTAATCCATTCGCAGCCTTGCAACGCCAGGATGACTTCGCCCGTGCCGAAACCCTGCCAGCAGCGCTGGCCTATCGTCAGCCCAAAGCCTTGGCGAACGTCGGCGTACTGCCGCTGATACCCGGTTTCGACGCTGCACAGCTGGACGCAATTATCGACAGCGGCATTCAGGGCTTGGTGCTGGAGTGCTTCGGCAGCGGCACCGGGCCGAGCGATAACCCGAAATTCCTCGCCAGCTTGCAGCGTGCGCAGGATCAAGGTGTGGTGGTGGTCGCCATTACTCAATGCCATGAAGGCGGTGTAGAGCTGGATGTCTACGAGGCCGGCAGCCGCTTGCGCGGCGTCGGTGTGTTGTCCGGCGGTGGGATGACCCGCGAAGCCGCGTTCGGCAAGCTGCATGCCTTGCTGGGTGCCGGCCTTGACGTCGACGAAGTGCGGCGCCTGGTGGAACTGGACTTGCTCATCGAGTCCAGTTGAACCCGGCCATCCTTGCTACATAAGCACCACCAGCCCTGACCTGCGCCTTTCTAGCATGGGAACCCCGAGCATCCGCCTCGGGTTGTTCCCATCCACCGGCAAAACAGGGCTGCACAATGACCGCTTCAGGCTCCACCTCGCAGGACGATAGTCACCAGGACAAACTGATCGCCCTGCTGCTCAACGTTGTACCGTCTTACACCGAGACTGCCCGAACACTGCTGCACCAGTCCTTGCAAGACCAGTATCCAGATCTCCATATCGACCCGGACAATACGCTGATGGGCACCCCTACCTGGGCGCTTATTGATGACCAGATCGTTGCCGGCCAAACCCTCTATGAACCTCTGAGCACCTTGTTGGCCAGGCAGGCCGTCACCGGGATGCCGACCGTGTGCATAGAGGGTGAACATTTTCTGACCCGAGAGCCGCTAGTAGAGCCGGCCGTCCACCTGCCAATACGCATGGTAGAAATCGCCAACACGATCAACCTCCTGACAAAAGTCATTCCCCGCGCCTACGAGGAGCAGTTAGTCGGTTTTTGGAACGAGAGCAACGGCAACGGCCCTCGCTGGCACACACTCTCCAGCACCTTGCGCGATATCTGGAACGTCCAGCATGTCGAGGGCTGGAGCGAAGAGGATTGCGCCTTGGCCCGCAGCCTTTTCCATGCGCCGGACCGCGCGGTTCGCCAGCTCAACGATCGTTTCAAGAGCCACGCCTACCTGATAGACGTCGACCTGATCAGGGGCACGAAAACCGAGCACACGGACCTGGTATTCAACGCAGTGCTCGTCGGGACATCGGGCGAGCAGACCCTGATCCTCAGCTACTCAATGGACAACGGCTACGAAAAATTCACCTCCATGGAGCAGTTGGGAGCATCCTTGTCGATTCAACTGGCGGGAGTGGAGGCCTATGACCGCCTGGAGTGGCGCCTCTATGAACCGGATGACAATTATTTCGATCACCTGGCCTTCAAACTGATTGCCCTGCAGCTTCAAGGCAGCCGGGACATGATCGCGGCCCAAGGCACGCCTGCCGCGCCGATCAATACAGTCGCGGACAGTATGGCGCAGTCTGATGCCATTGGGCCCGGCCTGGACTGGTACCAGACGGCGCTGCCGGACTGGCTGGCCGGCGCCTCCAGCACTGACCAGACGCTCTATTCAAGGCACCTCAAGAACCTCGCCGCGTTGCACAGCCTGAACGCAGGCAAGACTTATCAGGACGATATCCCTGCCATCGGGCAGTACGCGCTGGACCGCTTGAAAGCCGAGATCGACAAAGACCACCCTCAAGCGCAACAACTGGCGCTGGATAAAGTAAGCGTGCAGGTCAGTAGCCCGGTGGTGTGGGGATCGTTCACCGTTCCTTTCCATACCGCCACCACGACCTTCAGCCTCGCCGAGCTGGCGCTGCAAAACCTGATCGCGCTGCCCATCGGAAATAAGTCCCTGCGCATGGATTCGCGCCAATCCCTCCCCACATGGCTGACTGTCGATTACATCGAGACACTCATTACCCGCATCGATATCGGTACCACCTACCCTGCCCTGATCCGCGGCAAACTGGTGGATGACGCGACCGAATCCACACGCCGCCGGGCCTTGTACATCCAACACCTGCGCATCCAGCTGCCGATGCTGGCGTTGCAGCACAAGATTCGACGGGAATTCGGAATCGACGAACGCGGGTACCGTTATGTCGCGGCCGTGATGCAACCCGAGAGCGCCGACCGTAGCGTCGACGGCCAGGCCATCGTCATGCGCCGCTTGAGCTTCAACCCCAAGCGCCGCACCGACAACGGTCACGATGTGGTGACTAACATGTATGTGATCGGCCCACAGCGTATCGAAGCCGGCCCCTGCCTGCTGTACCGCCCATTGTTCGAGCCGGTATTACTGCAATTTCCGTCACCGGCCAATCTGCTGTACGCCATCACTCAATCCACCGCCCTGCGCGATTCGGTCATCGCCTGGCTACCGGACTCGGTGCGCGGCGATTACACCAACTACGTGTTCCCCGGTTCGCTGCCTTCGCCATGGGCGGTAGCGGACTTCCTGGTGGAGCCTGACAAAATCTGGACCTATACCGGCCCGATGGCCCTTGGCGAAGACCTGCTCAATGGCGACATGTTCACCACGCTGTTTGACAGCAACGCCACCGCCCTGATTGAGCTGGCTGATCGCCAATCGGTATCGAATGCTGAAAGTCGCTGGGCCACGCTCAAGAAAGCCGGGTGGCTGATTTTCAATGCAGCCATGCCGTTCATGGGGCGCTTGGCAAACACCGGCGCATGGATCTGGCAGGTCGTCGACCAACTGCAAACCTTCGTCCAGGCCCAGGAGCGTGGCGACCAACCGGCAAAATGGTCGGCCCTGACCGATGTGCTGCTCAACCTGGGCATGGCGCTCGCCTTACATGCGGCTCAACGCAACCGCGCTCGCTCCGAGCCTGCCAAGCTTGAGCCCCAGGCACCCTTGCCCACACCACCCGGCCCCGCCGAGACCACCCTGCACCTGATCGTGGAGCAGCTGCCTGAGCTGGAGTCCCACGCACCGCCTCCCGGCCATGCCGGCCTGTTGAACACCACCGGCGCGATCAAACGGACAACAGCCAGCCAGGCAGCGGCGCTGGACAGCTACAAAGTCGATAAACCCACCGACCTGCAAGGTCCGATTACCGAAGAGGGGGCTTACCAACACCTCTATCGACACGGGCAGCACTATTACGCATCTGTAGGCCAACGCTGGTTCAAAGTGACAGTAGTCGGTGAAAGGACTGTGGTGATCATCCACCCTGAACAGTCGGCCAGCACTGGGCTGGTATTGGTCCACAATGCCAGAGGCGAGTGGTTCGTCGAGCGACGGGCGCGTCTGGGCGGGACCAGCACCGCAACCCTGACAAAGGAGGCCAAAGACCTGGCGAAGACCAAATCGATCGAACTGCGCGAAAAACTGGTGACGTTCGAAAAGACCAAAAAAGACGCTCAGCGCGAGTTGCAATACGCCCGAACGCAGATGAGCGAGGCACCCAGCACCTCCGCACAGGCCAAACGCCAGGCGTACCTGGAGAAACTCAGCCACCAGAGTTCAAGTTACGAAGAGGCGCGGCAACAACTGATGACCCTGAATATCTTCAGCCCGGTCACTGATTTCCAGCAAAAAGCGCTCGGCTATTTGAAAGCTCAATTGGAGCTCAACCAGGCCGCCATCACCGAGGAACAAACCACCTTCGCGCCCAAACTCAAAAAAGTCCTGGAGCAACTTGAAGCTCATGCGTCCTCACCCCAGGCAAGCCACATCGCTGACTTCCAGCAACTGGCCGAGATGAACCGGCAAATGATTGAGCGGCTGGAGTACGCGCAATTACGCTTTACCGAATCCACGCATTTGGGCCGAGCCGGTGTCGAGCTGACCCGCAGCATCAAGATGCAACTGCCTGGCTACACCAGCGACGATCTCAAAGCACTGCAGGTAACGATGGCGCGCAACTTATGCCTCAAGCCGCAATCCCTTACCACCGAACCCGGCGCCTGGAAGATGCTTGTCGAGACCGTCGACTATGCCGACATCGCCGTGCAAACCCTTCGCGATACGCTGGAGCAGCGTAGCGAGTCTCGCCTGGACGAACGTGTTCAAACGATGAGCAGCCTGGTCGAGCAATTCAAGTTCATCGATGAGCGCTTGCAGGATGTTGCTCAGGAGTTTCCCGAGCAAACACTTTCCGAACCACTCGCCCGCCTGCGCGAATCGCTACGTGATTTCGCCCGCCGCGCCAGCGCTCAATTGGCGCCGCTGCATGTGGAACTGGAACAACTTCGGGCTCGCCCACTGGGACCGCCTACGCCGCGAAGGCCAGTGAAGCAGTTCATCCGTACGCGCTTCAACGGCACCCTGATCGGTGAGCCGCGCCTCACCACGGCGGGGCTTGAAACCGGCCTGGTGGATATCCGCTCCCCCCTGACGGGTAAAGTTATCGCCACCTTTCACGAGAAGCCCAAAGGCGTTTGGGTCCAGCATGTCGACCCGGACACGCCGCAGCCCTCTCGCCCCGCAGTCACTGTCGATACCCGCGTGAGCCAGGCTCAGACACTGCTGGACGGGCTATCGGATTTTCAAGCGCGCGTGACCGAGCAATCGAACGATACCTCGCGCACGCCCATCGGCGTCGAATACGTACTGCACCAGCATGCCAAGTTACTGGAGCAAGCCGTCGATGACATCGACGAAGCCTTGACCCGAATCAATGCGACGGAAAGCACGGAGCATCCCGCGGTCGCCATGCGCAAAAAACTCGAAGATGCCGCGACAACCCTGTACGAACAGGCCAATCAGCATTTACGCAAGATGATCCCGCAACAGGCACCGACCATCGAGGGCGTGGAATGGCTCAAGAACCATGACCTGATCAAAATCAAAAGAACCGTGAAACGGCGCAGGCTAAAAGGCAGCACCAAGGATTACCTGGACGAGTACACCCTGACCGACACGACCACCAAGGTGGTGCTCTGGTATGCCCATTTCCATTACCCGACGCCGGAATCCTCGTTCGGGCGGTTTCTTTCGGCGCGTCTCAAAACGCCAAAAGAGCGCGACCTGGGCAGCGCCGCAGACGATGTAAATGGACTCACCACCGAACAGCGAATCGCCTTCTATCGCAGTGGCATCAGCCTGGCGCAAGCGCAGCAATGGTTTTTCCCCGACAATCTCGATTGATCGGCCGCCCGGTACGGCACATAACTTGCTCCAGCCTGACAAACCCAGGCTGGACTCCATCATGCTGCACTCACACCTGACCACCCTCAATGCTGTCTCACTGATACTGGAGACGTTCAAGCCCGACGGCATCCCCAGCCAAAGCCTGCTGGCCGGCAGTGGCATCGCCAGTGCCGACCTGAGCCGCGCCGACACCCGCATTACCACCCATCAGGAAATGCGCGTATGCGCCAACGCCGTGGCATTACGCCGGGACATCGGCCTGGAACTGGGCCGGCGCATGCATGTGTCGTCCTACGGCATGCTCGGTTATGCGCTGCTCACCAGTGCCACCTTCGGTGACGCTTTGCGCCTGGCCCTGCGCTACCCGGCGCTGTTGGGAACACTTTTTGAACTGAGCCTGGAAGAGGACGACCAGCGTGTCTGGTTCCGCGCCAGTGACTATCGCGAAGATCCAGCGCTGCGTACGTTCAATGTCGAGTTCTGTCTGCTCTCGCTGAAAGTCATCTGCGAGGACCTGCTCGGCCAGCCCCTTCCACTGCTCGGAGCACGCTTTGAATACTCTGCGCCCGACTATCGAACACGCTATGCCGAACGGTTTGCCTGCCCGCTGCAATTTGGCGCCGCCACTAATGCCTTTGCCTTCGACCGTGACTGGCTCGATCAACCCCTGCCGCTGGCCGACGCCGTCACCCACTGCGCCATGGTGGAGCGCTGCCGCCGGCAGAATGCCGAATTCACCGGTCGCCAGGCCTGGCTGGGGCGCGTGCGCCTGTTGCTGGCCGCACAATTGAGTGCTGCTCCGGGCCTGGAGGGACTGGCAGGACAAATGAACTGTTCGGCACGTACTCTGCGCCGACATCTACACACCCTGGGATGCAGCTATCAGGAGCTGCTCGATGAGCTGCGCTTTGAACGTGCCAAGCAGTTACTGGGGGAGGATGAACTGCCGATCTACCGCATCGCCGAGCAACTGGGCTTCAGCGAGACCGCGAGCTTCAGGCACGCGTTCGTGCGCTGGAGCGGTGTGGCGCCGAGCCAGTTCAGGCCTTAGCAAGGGGCGAATAGCGGACACAGACATTGGCCATATCGATCCCCTTTTGGCCGCTCCTGCCGTTCTCCAAAACCCGGCGTCTGGCAACACTGCAAGACATACCCAGAGCCTTCGGAGAACAACAATATGCTGACGATCTACTCGGACGATCACCACCTGCACCATGGCCGGTGTGAACTGATGGACGGGCAACTGATGCCCTGCTTCGAAATGCCCTCGCGTGCCGATCACGTGCTGCAACGGGTCAAGGACCGTGAACTGGGCCCCGTGCAGGCCCCTCAGGACTTCGGCCTGGCGCCGCTGCAACGTATTCACAGCCGCGACTATCTCGACTTCTTCAAAGGCGCCTGGCAACGCTGGACCGAGTATGGCCAGGACGGCGACCTGTTGCCCTACACCTGGCCCGCTCGTACGTTGCGCCGTGTGCTTCCCACCAGCCTGCACGGCCAATTGGGCTATTACAGTTTCGATGGTGGCGCGCCGATCACCGCCGGCACCTGGCAAGCGGCCTACAGCGCGGCGCAAGTGGCCCTTACCGCGCAGGCCGCCATCGCGCAAGGCGCCAACAGTGCCTTCGCCCTGTGCCGCCCGCCGGGGCATCACGCCGCCAGCGATTTGATGGGCGGTTATTGCTACCTCAACAACGCGGCCATCGCAGCCCAGGCATTCCTTGATCAAGGCTGCAAAAAGGTCGCGATCCTCGACGTGGACTACCACCACGGTAACGGCACGCAGTCGATTTTTTATGCGCGCAGCGACGTGCTGTTCACCTCGATTCACGGCCATCCGGAGGCAGAATTTCCGTTCTTCCTCGGTTATGCCGATGAGCACGGCGAAGGCGAAGGCGCGGGTTTCAATTTCAACTATCCGTTGCCGGCCGGGTCCGGCTGGCAGGCCTGGAGCGCGGCGCTGGAACAGGCCTGCGCCGAGATCGAGCGCTACGCCGCCGACGTCATCGTGGTGTCGTTGGGCGTGGACACGTTCAAGGACGACCCTATCTCGCAGTTCAAGCTCGACAGCCCGGACTACCTGGCCATGGGCGCGCGCATTGCCCGCCTGGGCAAGCCCACGCTGTTCGTGATGGAAGGCGGCTACGCGGTGGAGGAAATCGGCATCAACGCCGTCAACGTGCTGGAAGGTTTCGAGGAAGCAGCCCAATGAACATACTCAAGTCGCTCGCCCTGTGCGCCGTGGTTGTCAGCGGCGTAGCCCAGGCCGAAGAAAAAACCCTGAAGGTCTACAACTGGTTCGACTACATCACGCCCAAGGCGCTGGAAGACTTCAAGGCCCAGCACCCGTCGATCAAGCTGGTGTACGACATCTTCGACACCAACGAAGCCCTGGAAGCCAAACTGCTCACCGGCAACTCCGGCTATGACGTGGTGGTACCCTCCAACGTGTTCCTGGCCAAGCAGATCGAAGCCGGTGTGTTCCAGCCCCTGGACCGCAGCCAGTTGCCGAACTGGAACCATCTTGACCCCAAACTGATGAAGCTGATCGAGGCCAACGACCCCGGCAATCAATACGCCGTGCCCTACATGTACGGCACCATCCTGATCGGCTTCAACCCAGCCAAGGTCAAGGCGGCCCTGGGCGACAACGCCCCCGTGGACAGCTGGGACCTGATCTTCAAGGAAGAGAACATCAGCAAGCTCAAGCAATGCGGCGTCGCGCTGCTGGACTCGCCCTCGGAGATCCTGCCCCTGGCGTTGCAGCACTTGGGCCTGGACCCCAACAGCAGCAACCCCAAGGACTACGACAAGGCCGAAGCGCTGTTGATGAAGATCCGCCCGTACATCACCTACTTTCACTCTTCCAAATACATGGCGGACATCGCCAATGGCGATATCTGCGTGGCGGTGGGCTACTCCGGCAGTTTTTCCCAGGCCGCCAACCGCGCCAAGGAAGCCAAGAATGGCGTGACCGTGGACATGCGCTTGCCCAAGGAAGGCGCGCCGATCTGGTTCGACATGCTCGCCATTCCCAAGGGCGCTAAAAATCCGGGCGACGCCTACACCTTCATCAACTATTTGTTGCAACCCGACGTCATCGCACCGGTCAGCGATTTTGTCGGTTATCCCAACCCGAACAAGGACGCTACCGAGCGGGTCGACCCGGCCATACGCAACAACCCCAACCTGTACCCGACCGACACGGCCATGACCACGCTCTACACCCTCAAACCCCTGGACAGCAAAGCCGAACGCGCCAGGACAAGGGCCTGGACCAAGATTAAGTCCGGGAGGTGAAGCGCTGTACTGGCGTACGTGCATTTAACAGCAGGCCTATGTAAGCACCGCCTACCTGTCTGGCCGAGCCCTAGCATGGAAATTCCGAACCTATACCTCGGGCTATCTCCATCAACCGGTCAGACAGGGAAGCCACTCTATGACCTCACCCGCTGCAAATAACCACACGAACGCCAAACGGCTGGATGAGCGCTCAGCGCTGTTCACCCAACTCTATGTCGGCCCTTCATTCAGGGAGACCGCATCGGCTCTGTTGCGCCAGTCACTTCGGGAACAGTACCCGACGCTGGATATCAACCCGGACATCGCCATGGTCGGCACGCCGACCTGGCGACTGATTGACGACGAGATTGTCGCGGGGCCCACGGAATATCAGGCACTCAGCGACATCCTCGCTCAACAGGCAGTTCTGTCAGTGCCGACCCTGTACATCGAGGGCGAACACTTTCTCACCCAGCAACCGATCGTCGAGCCGACGGTTCACTTGCCCGTGCGTATCTGTGAAATCGCCAAAACCCTCAACCTGCTGGCTCCTGTCATGCTGCGGGCCTTCCAGCAACAGTTGGTCGCCTACTGGAATCAAACCAACGGCAGCGGCCCCCATTGGCACGAGTTGTCGAGCATGTTGCGGGCAGTCTGGAATGTCGAGACCGCAGACGACTGGAGCGCCACCGAGTGCGCCATGGCGCGCACCCTGTTCACCCACCCCGATAAAGCCGACAGGAAGGGCAAAGACCCTTACAACCTCAAGGCCTGCCTGATCGATATCGACCGCGTCGACGCTGACCACGTGACGCACCAGAATGAAGTGGTGATCGCGGTACTGCTCGGCGAACATGAAGGGCAGCGTTCGATCCTCATGTATTCACTGCTCAAGGGCTATGAAAAATTTTCTTCGCTGGAGCACCTGGGCAATTCATTGTCGTTGCACCTGCCAGCCTCTGCTTCGAACCAGGAAATTCATTGGCGGCTGTTCGAGCCTGATGGCGACTTTTTTGATCATCAGGCCTGCGCAATGGTGTCCGTGCTGGTCGAGGCCGTGGGTGCAATCGACTTCTCGGACCTGCGCCAGACCCATAACGCCGATGTCGTCCTCGGCACGCCGCCAGCCATCGCCCCGCTTGCCCCTGAAAAGGGCCCAGGGCTTGCCTGGTATCAGAACCAGTTGCCCGACTGGCTGACGAAGGCGTCCGTCGCCGACCAGAACTTCTTTGCCCGGCACTTGAAGGACCTCGCCGCCCTGCACAACCAGAATGCCGGCCGCTCTTACCTCGACGACGTTCCCTCCATCGAGGCTTACGCGTTGAAGGTGATCAAGGCGCAAATGATCAAGGATCATCCTGCCAGCGCCAACGTTCCCTTGGATAAAATCCGCCTGACGGTGAAAAGCCCGGTCATCTGGGGCACCTTCGTGGTGCCGGGTCAGTTCGAAACCACCTCTTTGAGCGTGGTAGAACTGGCCTTGCAAAACCTGATTGCGCTGCCGACCGGCAATCGATCTGTCGAGATCGATAAGGGGTTCAGCCTGCCTGGATGGATGACCTCAGGCTATTTTGTAGACTTGGTCACCGATGCCGATATCGGCAGTGCCTATCCCGCGTTGATCAAACAAAAACTGCTGGACGACCCGCAAGAGTCATTACGCCGTAAAACCCTCTATAGCCAGCACCTGCGTATCCAACTGCCTATGCAGGCCTTGCAAGCCAAGATTCGCCAGCAAGAAGGCATTGACGAGCGAGGCTACCGCTATGTGGCGGCGGTGTTACAAGACGAGGCCACTGACCGCCAGGTTGACGGGCAAACCATTGTGCTCAGGCCATTGGCGTTTCGGCCCCTGCGGCGCGCGGAAGCGACATTGGACACCGTTGCCAACATGTACGTGATCGGCCCCGAGGACCTGACGGCCGGCCCATGCCTGTTGTATCGACCGATGTTCACACCACCCCTGATGCAGTTCCCAACCCCGGCCAATCTGATCTATGGGATTTCGCAATCGAGCACCCTGCGCGAGTCGGTACTGGCCTGGCTACCGGATGCGGTGCGTAACGACTACGCCAATTACGTATTCCCCGGCGCACTGCCTACGCCTTGGCAGGTGGCCGATTACCTGATCGAGCCTGACAAACTATGGACCATGAGCGGCCCCATGGCGCTGGGTGAACAAGTGCTTAACGGCGACCGATTTTCCACTCTGTTCAAAGCCAACGCCAATGCCTTGATCGAACTGTCGGATCGGCAATCGGTTTCCAATGCCGAAAACCGTTGGGCCACGTTCAAGCAAGCCGGCTGGCTGATATTCAACGCCGTGCTGCCCTTTCTCGGTCGTACCGTGGGCACGGCGGTGTGGATCTGGCAGGTGGTCGATCAACTGCAGAACTTTATCGAGGCCCAGGAGCACGGTGAGCAGCAAGCCGAGTGGTCGGCGCTCACCGATGTCCTGCTCAACCTTGGCATGGCCATCACCCTGCATGTCGCCAGCCGCAGCCACCGTCCAGGCTACCCACGCAAGGCCCAGCCAACCCTGCCGCAGCCGACAAGCGCCACGGACGTCACCGTCAAACAACAGCCGTCCCTGACCCAGGCGTTGGCGTCCAAACACTCACCTCACTTGCACATCAGTGGCGCAGTCAAGCGCGCCCCTGGCGAACTTGCCACCCTGCTCGACAGCTTCAAAATCAATAAGCCCGACGGCCTGGGCCCCGCTGAAAGCGCGGCAGGCCAGCACCAGCACCTATTCCGGCATGCACAGCGCTACTACGCCCCCGTGGGGGAGCGCTGGTTTGAGGTGAACACCGATGACGATGAAACAGTGGTCATCATCGACCCCAAACAACCGGAGCGCACGGGCCCGACGTTGATTCACAACGCCCAGGGCCAATGGTTCATCGACACGCGTTTGCGTCTGCGCGGCGGCGGCCCGAAAAAACAACAGCAAAGGTCCAAATCCGAAGCGGACGTCAAGGCAGTGGAAGCCCAGCGGCGATTGTCAGAATTTGAGCGAAACAAGAGCGCCACGCAATTGGAGATACAGGCAGCCCGCGCTGAGATGGAGGATACCGAGGCCAGCACTTCGGCCGATGCCCGCCGTGAGATCTACCTGCAAAAGCTCGAGGCCCAGCGAAATAACTACGAAACGGCGCTGCAACAACTCAAGGTCTTGAATGTGTTTGCCCCGACTGCCAATTATCAAGAGCAAGTCGTGCGCTACGTCGGCGCCCAGTTGGACCTGACGGAAACCGGTATACGCGAAGCTCAAGTCGCGTTCACGCCGAAGCTTAAAACCGTGCTGGACCAGATTGAGCGCCAGGCCAGCCATCCCGACGAGCGTCATATCGAGGACGCCCAAACCTTGACCGAGATGAGCCAGGACATGATCGAACGCCTGAACTACACAGAGTCGCGGTTCGCTCAGCTTAGAACGATGGGGCGATCCGGCTTCAAGGCTATCTGCCAACACCGCAAAAGCTTGCCGATTTACACAGCCCGCGACCTCAGGTTCCTGCAAGTGACCCTGGCGCGCAATCTGTGCGTGGACGAAAACAGCATGACCACGGCTCCGGATGCCTGGAACGCCATCGACCGTATTGTCGACAGCGCCAATCTGTCGATTCAGACCTTGCGTGAAACCCTGTTCGAACGCAGCGAGTCGCGTCTGGACGAACGCATCGAAACCGTGGGCAGCCTGGTCGAACAGTTCAATGTCCTCGATGAACGCTTGCAGGACTTTCCAGCGGAATTTACCAACGTTGCACTGACCACCCCCCTTACGCGCCTGCGTGAAAAAATCCGCAGCTTCTACAACGAAACCGTTGGCCACCTGGAGCTGCTGCACAGTGACCGGGACGCCATCAGAAACCGGCCAACTCCGCCGCCGACCCCGCCTAAAGCCAGGAAAAAAGTCATTTATACGCGTTACAACGGTGTGCTGGTCGGTGACCCACGCCTGTCAGCAACAGGCGAGGAAACCGGTCTGGTAGATATCAGATCTCCACTGACTCAGGACATCATGGCGACCTTCCACGAAAAGCCCGCAGGCGTCTGGGTGCAGCGCGTAACGCCCGCCGAAACACAACCCAGTGTTGTCGTGGACGTTGCCACCCGCATCAAACAGGCACAGGACCTGTTGGACGCACTGGAGACTTTCAAGCAGCGGACCGCCGAACAAGCGGCCAAGCCGGAGCGCACGGCCATCGGCATAGAAACGTTGTTTCACCAGCACGCATTGGTGCTGGAACAGGCGTCTTCGAATATTAAAGAGGCCCTCACCCAAGGCAACGCAACCGAGAGCCACAAGGACTCGGCTGCGCTTGTGGACAGAAAGCTCAACGAGGCGGCCCAAGCCCTCTACAAGGAGGCTTCACGCTACAAGTCGTTGTTGTTCAAAAAGCATCCACCCACCGTGCATGCCCTGGAATGGCTGCTGAAAAACCAAGAGGTCGTCATCAAGAAAACCGTCACGCGGCGTCGGCTCAAAGGCCCGGAGAAGGACTATCTGGACGAGTACACCATCCACAACCGCGAAGACCATAGCGTGCTGTGGTATGCCCACTTTCATTACTCAACCGACTGGGTGCCCGCCAAGGCATTCCTGCGCGCGCGCCTGAAAACCCCGCAGGAGCACGCCCGTGGCGCGGAGTCCGACACCCTCAACGGCCTTGGCGAGAAGCAGAAAACCGCGGTGTATCTCAGTGAAATCAATCTAGACCAGGCCCGGCGGTTGTTTTTCACGGTGAAATGACTCGCCCCCCTGAGGCGGGGGCGTTCGCGCCCTCGACTCATGACCGCAGCCAGCCGCAGCGCGACGTATCTACCACCCCTGCGGTAACGTCGCTCGCTACCTTGCGCGTTCCTTAAAGCCCGTACGGGCCATTGAATGCAAAGGAGCTGCGCATGCCCAATGACACTGTCAACAATCACCGTCCACCTACTACCTATGAACTGCTGACCCAGTTAACCAGTGGCCCCACTATCCGCGAAGTGGCCGCAACGGCATTGCGCTCAGCCATCAAGGCGCTATATCCCACGCTGGATATCGAACCCGACCTGGCCATGGTCGTCAGCCCTCAATGGGTGGTGGTCGGCAACGACGTCGTGCGTGCGCCGGCCACTGTCGAATCGCTCACCTCAGTGCTGGCCCGCCAGGCACTGTCCAGCGAGAGAGTGACCTATATCGACGGCCAACATTTCCTCACCTTGCAGCCGTACGCTCTGATTCCTGTGCATCTGGCAGTGAAAATCGATGCCATCGCACGCCTGATCAACGAGCTATCCGACCTGCTGTTCACTGCATTCCAGGAACAGCAACTGGACTTCTGGAACGCGTCCAATGGCACCACCGGTCCGCGCTGGCAATCCTTATCCAGCACACTGAGGAAGGTGTGGAACATCACCGAAGAGCAAGGCCTGAGTGAGCACGAAAGCGCGATGGCACGTGCATTTTTCCAGGAACCCGACCTGGCCAGACGCTCGCTGAAAGACCCTTACAAGACCCACGCGTACCTGGTCGACGTGGACATTCTTGAAGCCGGCCGGTCCACCCATGCCAGCTTCCTGGATATCACCGTATTGGTGGGCGAGCACGCCAATCGCCCGATGATCCTGACGCACTCGTTGGTGAGCGGGTATGAAACGTTCGAGTCACTGGCACAATTGGGTGCCGCGCTGCCTGCGCGAATGAGTGCGCCCGCCAGGGACGCCACCTTGCAATGGCGCTTGTATGAACCCGACGGCAACTTCTTCGATACGCTGGCCTGCAATCTGATCTCGTTGCAAATCTACGCCATAGGCAGTTATGGCGAATCCGGCCTGGGTAACCTGGCCGAAGCAAAGGTGCCCGCGACCACGGTTGCCCGCATCGTGCCCAGTATCGAAGAAATGAGCGATCACCAGCTGTCGAATATCCGCGATATTCACCGACAACTTCCAGACTGGCTGGCTTCGGCAACGGACTCCGATATCGCCGCCTACGGCCGCTATATGATCAACCTGGCCCAACTGCACAGCCATTATCACGGCGAAACGTTTCAGGACGGCATTCCAGCCATTCGTGACTACGCCCGGACACAGCTGCAAAACCTTATCCGCTCCCCCCAAGCGGGGGCGCGCCTGAACCTGGATAACATCGAAATCGTTATCGAGAGCCCAGTGCTGTGGGGCACGTTTATCGTCCCCGGAGCCGTGGACACCACACGACGCAGCCTGATCGAACTGGCCTTGGAAAACCTCACCGGCCTGCCCACCGGCAACGTGACAGTGCACTACAACGGCAGGGGCGGTGACGTGCCCGCATGGCTGACCTACAGCTACCTGAAAGACGTGATCGAGGACATCGACATCGGTCAGCGCTACCCCGCGCTGGTCAAACAGCAACTGCTCGATGACCCCACCCAGTCGAGTCACCGCCAACAGCTCTACATCCGCCACCTGCAGATTCAACTGCCGTTGCTGGCCTTGCAGATGAAAATCCGCAGCCAGGGCGGCTTCGATGAGCTGGGTTATCGCTACGTCGCCGCCGTCATGCATCCCGATGAACATGCGCGCCGTGTAGACGGGCACCCCATTGTCATCCGCCGCCTGGCCTTCGTGCCCAGTCTGCGCCCCGGGCCTGAGCAAGACGTGGTCACCAATATGTTCGTGATTGGCCCGAAGCATTCCGGCAACGGTCCCTGCGTACTCTATCGGCCATTGCTGGAGCCGGCCCTGATGCAATTTGCGTCGCGGCAAAACCTGCTCTATGCCATCAAACATGAGCGCTCCTTGCGCGAGTCGGTATTGGCCTGGCTACCTGAACCGCAAAGATTCAACTACGCCCAATACGTTTTCCCCGACACCCTTCCTTCGCCCTGGACCGTGGTGCGCGCACTGGTCGAACCGCTCACCGTGCTGTACATGAGTGGCCCGGTGACGTTGAGCGATGAAGAAATGGGCAATGACATCTTTGCCACGCTGTTCAAGGCCAACGCCAATGCCATGGTCGAGTTGGCGACACGCCAGTCGGTGTCCAACGTGCAGAAACGCTGGGCGACCTTTCGACAGGCCGGCTGGCAAATTTTCAACGCCGCCCTGCCCTTCCTGGGCCGCACCCTTGGCATCGCCGCTTGGGTCTGGCAAATCATGGACGACCTGCAGGCCGCTGAGGAGGCCGTGAACAAGAGTGACCAGCCCGCCTCCTGGACAGCGTTGGTGGATGTCTTCCTCAACCTCGGCATGGCCCTAACGCTGCACATCGCCCTGCGCCACCCTCGAGCGTCCAAGCGATCCGCTCCCCCCAGGGTCGGCACTGAACCCACGAAAACGACGATTGAAACGGTAGGCAGGCCGTCCGTTACCGAGAAGACATTTACTTCAGTCCAACAGGCCACTATTTCCGACAGCCAACTTTCAGCCAAGCATCAAGGCCCCGTGCACACTCGCGGAGCCCTCAGTCACAGCCGCCTCGGACTGGCCAAGACGCTCGACAGCTTCAAGGTCGCCAAGCCCGAAAAACTCGGTGAACAAAATAAAAAACCCGGTCACCATCTCAATCTCTATCCGCTTGCAGATAAGTGGTACGCACCGGTCAGCGAGCGTTGGTTCGAGGTCACGGTGGATGACAACGACAGCGTCGTCATCATCGACCCGAAGGAACCTTCGCGTACCGGCCCACCGCTGATCGGCAACCTCGCGGGGCAATGGTTTGTCGATGTCCGTTTGCGGCTACGCGGCGGCGGTCTTCGAAACCGGCGGCGTGCGGTCAAGATCGATCAGCCGGCGCGCATTGCCGCACTTATGACTCAACTCAACGCCTTCGACGCGGTCGCCGCCCGCCAACAGCTGGACGTGCTTGAGGCAAAGCCTGCGCTGGACGCTGCCCCTGGCCCATCCACGGACCTTCGGCGTACAACGTTCATCGGTAAAGTCGACAGCCGGCTGGCGGCGTATGACGAAGCGATCAGCCAACTGAAGTCCTTGAGCATCATCGACACGGTGCCCACCTACCAGAGCACTATGAGCGGTTACCTGAAACAGCAATTGCAACTGACTCAGATCGCTTTGGAGCAACAAGTGGTGAGTTATAGGGAGGCCCTGAAGTCGTCGTCCCCAATCCTCGACGCCGAGGTGGACATCGACTATAAAAACCAGGCTCGCAGCGCCCAAGACCTGTCCACCCTGAACCAGGCAATCATCAAGCGCCTGCAGTTCATCAACGACCGTTTCAACGATCTCAGAGCATTGGGAGATGAGGGTGCAGCCGTCATTCGTAAAACCATCGGGGAGTTGCCACAGCTGACCCTCACTGAACTCAAATCCCTGGAGATCATCCTGGGCCGCTACTTGTGTATCGATGAAGAGCAACGCCAGATCCCCGCCACGCTGCGCGAGCGGATGGGCCAGATCGTCGATAGCGCCGAACTGAACGTCGAGAGTTTCAATGAGATTGTGGAACGCGGTAATGGCGCATCGCTGGATGAGCGCATCGATGTACTCAACAGCCTGGTAGAGCAATTTTCCAGTGCCGACCAGCGCCTGCTCGATCTTCACGCCGATTACCCACAACACTTGCACAAAAGCCGCCTGGAAAGTTTCCGCCAACAGATTGGCGAGTTCAGCCAACGGGCCGTGCACGACCTGGCGCAAATGCTGCGAACGAAGAAAGCCCTGGAGCCCAAGCCCGGCAGCTCGAAGACCGAGCCCCGCCCGCGGCGCAAAGTAATCAAAACACGCCATCACGGCTTGGTAATGGGCGAACCGCGTGAAACCGACAGTTCCCTGGTAGACGTCAGGGCCGGCATGACCGGCAAGGTGATCGCCACATTCCATGAAAAGTCGCCAGGGGTGTGGGTCACACGGCACAAAACTGCGCTGCACCCACCCGTGCCTGTTTCGGTGGACCTGGACACCAGCATCAACGCTGGGCAAACGCTATTGGAGGGCGAACACGCCGAAATTCGCAAATACAAGGGTTTCTCAACAAAGCCCTGGCATGCTCCGCAAGACATTCAAGATATGTTCGATGACTATGCGAAGACGCTGGAAGACGCGTCAAAGAACATCGAAGAAGCGCTGACCCAGCGCAATCTCACAGAAAGCGAACATACCTCCGCTGCTGTGACCAATCGTCATCTCAAAGACGCGGCACAACGTTTCTATCGGCAGGGCAAAGAAACCTACATCGACATGATCAAGCGCCAGCCCCCAACCGCGGAACGGGTGAACTGGCTGCACAGCCAGGGGCTGATCACCATCGTCAAGGTCATCACTCGGCGTGCCCTCAAGGGGCCCAGAAAGGACTTTCTGGACGAGTACGAGATTCGCGATAACGAGAATGGCACGGCGCTGTGGTACGCGCACTTTCACTATGAAACCAAGAACGCTGCATTGGAGAATTTCACCAAGGATCATCTCAAGACCCGCGAACAACATCGGCTCGGCGGCGCCCACCAACGTACCGGGCCCAGTGACTGGGACATCATAGAAATCCACCGCCGCAGTATCGGTGAGCAACTGGCCAAGTCGCTGTTCTTCAACAACTGATCGGCTACGCCTTCCACGCTTGACGCAAACGCGCCAGCGCCTGCGCAATGGCCGCCTCCGGCACGGCGGCAAACCCCATCACCAGGCCAGCATGCTGGTCCGGTGGCGGGCGTGTGCCAGCCAGCCAATAGCTGCTCAAACCATTGATCTCGACATCCACTGCACGGGCCTGAGCGAGCAACGCCTGCTCCCGGGCCAGGCTGTCCACCCGCACCGTGATGTGCAAACCCGCCGCGGCATTTGGCAACGCGCCGACCCCGGGCAACCCGGTGGGCCATCCGGCCAACAACGCATTGCGCCGGCTGAGCGCGGCGCGACGCATCCGACGAATGTGGCGCTGGAAGTGCCCCGCCGCCATGAACTCGGCCATCACCGCCTGGGTGCTGACTTCGGAGTGACGCACGTCCACGGCGCGGCGCCGGGTGAAGGCTTGCACCAGGCTTGGTGGCAACACAAGGTAACCCAGGCGCAACGCCGGGAACGCCACCTTGCCGAAGGTGCCCACATACAGCACGCGGCCACTGCGATCCAGCGCGGCCAACGGTGACAGCGGCGCGCCGCTGTAGCGGTACTCGCCGTCGTAATCGTCTTCCACGATCCAACCGCCTGAACGTTCGGCCCAGGCCAGCAATTCCAAGCGTCGAGCCAGACTCATCACAACGCCCAGCGGGTACTGATGGGAAGGCGTGACATACGCCACGCGGCAATCATTGAGGGTACTGAGCACCTGGCAATCCATGCCCTCGCCGTCGACCGGCACGCCATGCAGTCTCCCGCCGGCCAAAGCGAATGCATGGCCGGCCGCGCGATAGCCAGGGTTTTCCACCGCCACGCCATCCCCAGGCTCCACCAGCAACTGTGCACAAAGACTAATGGCCTGCTGTGCGCCGCTGGTGATCACAATTTGTTCAGCCGTGCATTGCATGCCGCGCGAGCTGCGCAGGTAGGCGGCGATCAAACCGCGCAGGCGACCGTCACCGGCCGGGTCGCCATAGCACAGCTGTTCCAAGTCGGGTTTGCGCCAGAACGCCCCATTCAGCTTGGCCCATACCTCAAACGGGAACAGATCGAAGGCGGGTACGCCCACGCGAAATGCCCGGGGCGGTCCCAACGGCGGCTGAGGCAGATGATGGTCTTTTACCCGTGCCAAACCGGCGCTGTGGATAACTTCGTCATCTAAATCCTCGGGCAAATTCGCCCATTTTGTGGATAAGCCTGGGGATAAACCTGTTGACAACCCTGTGGATACTTTTGTGGATAGTTTTTCGGCCATCGGCAATTGGGCAACATAGGTGCCATCACCGACCCGGCTTTCGATAAACCCCTCCGCGTACAGCTGATCGTAGGCGCGCACCACACTGTTGCGGGAAATCGACAAGGCCGCCGCCAGATCACGGGTAGCGGGCAGCCGCGTGCCACTGACCAATCGCCCATCCAATACCCGCTGGCGCAGGGCCTCATACAGCTGGCGCGTGAGGCCCTGGCGGCGGTCCAGCTCGATACCGGCGGGGTTGAAGGACAACGGTGGCGAAACAGGCGGCATATTGGACCTATGAAAATAGCGCTAGATGGCTCTTACAACGAACCAATAGCCTGCCTAGGATGCAGGCATTCGCCAAGGAAAATCTCCATGTACACACCCCGCGCCTTTGCTCTCGATGACTTGCCCGAAATCCAGCAACTGATCCAGCACACCCGTCTGGCGCAGTTGGTAACCGTGGGTGAAAAAGGCCTGCAAGCCAGCCACTTGCCCTTGCTGCTCAACCCCGATGAAGGGCCCAATGGCACGCTGTACGGTCACTTGGCCAAAGCCAACCCGCAATGGCGCGAGCTGCAAAATGGCGGTGAAGCGCTGGTGATCTTCGCCGGTGCCGACGCCTATATCAGCCCGGCGTTTTACCCCGCCAAGGCCGAGCACGGCAAAGTGGTCCCGACCTGGAACTACATCGCCGTGCACGCCTATGGCACGCCTGCGGTATTCAGCGACGCCGAGCGCTTGCTCAAGGTGGTCACCGCCCTCACCGACCGCCATGAAAGCAGCCGCGCCCAACCCTGGCGTGTCAGCGACGCACCGGCGGACTACATTGACGGCATGCTCAAGGCCATCGTCGGCTTTGCCTTGCCGATCGAGCGCCTGGTGGGCAAACGCAAGCTCAGCCAGAACCGCAGCGCCGCCGACATGGCCGGTGTGCGTGACGGCCTGGCCGCCAGTGCCGATGTACGTGACCAGACCCTCGCCCGCTTTATTCCCCAAGGAGTTTCAGAATGAGCTTGATCGACATTCGCCAAGTTACAGCCGCCGACCAAGCCGCTTGGCTGCCGCTATGGCAGGCCTACTTGGCGTTCTACAACACCGAACTGCCGGACACCGTCAGCCAAAGCACCTGGCAACGCCTGATCGACGCCAGCGAGCCGACCCATTCGGCACTGGCCTGGCAGGACGGCAAGGCGGTGGGCATGGTCAACTTCATCTACCATCGCTCCAACTGGAGCATCGAGAACTCCTGCTACCTGCAGGATTTGCTGGTGGACCCGACCCAACGTGGCACGGGCGTAGGTCGCAAGCTGATCGAATTCGTCTACGCCACCGCCAAGGCCGATGGCTGCTGCAAAGTGCACTGGTTGACCCATGAGACCAACGCCACCGCGATCCAACTCTACGAGCGCATCGCCGAACGCCCAGGCTTCATCCAATTTCGCAAAGGTCTTTAAGGAGCACAGCATGATCACTTCCCTCGCTGATTGGAAAGGCGTCCCGGCCCCCACGGTTCAACTGCTTGAAGGGCGCTTTATCCGCCTGGAAAAACTCGACCCGGCGCGCCATGGCGATGACCTGTTCAACGCCCTGCAAGGCCCCGGCGCCGATCCCAAGCTATGGGACTATTTGCCCTACGGCCCCTTCCCTGAACGCAGCGCATTCGATGCCTGGCTGAATAATCACGCGGCCCATGACGACCCGTATTTCTTCAGCGTGATCGACCGCGCCAGCGGCCAGGTCCAGGGCATCCTCAGCCTGATGTCGATCGTGCCCGAACAAGGCCGCATCGAGATCGGACACGTCACCTTCGGTGCTTCGATGCAACGCTCGCCCAAAAGCACCGAGGCGGTCTACCTGTTGGCCAAGTACGCCTTCGAGCAGGGCAATCGCCGCCTGGAATGGAAGTGCAACAACGCCAACGCTCGCTCCAAGTACGCGGCCGAGCGCCTGGGCTTCAGTTTTGAAGGCGTATTCCGCCAGCACACGGTGGTCAAGGGCAGGAACCGGGATACTGCGTGGTATTCGATCCTGGATTCGGAATGGCCGAAGGTCGGTGCCGGGTTTGAGGCGTGGTTGTCGGAGGCGAACCAGAGTGATTCGGGCCAGTTGAAGACACTCACAGAGTGTCGGGGTTAAGGCTCACATGGGTGGGAGCTGGCTTGCCTGCGATACAGACACCTCGGTGTATCAGGCAAAACCAGTTGATGCCATCGCAGGCAAGCCAGCTCCCACAGGTTTGACCAGCGGTGAATCAGTCGGTCAGGCGCTGGGCCAACACCGCGATATGCTCCGGCCCGATCCCGCAGCAACCGCCCAAATGGCTAGCGCCGCGCGCTTGCCAATCCGCCGCCCATTGCAAGTAGCCGGGTGGGTCGAGGTCGTCGCGCAACGGGTCCAGGCCATCGTTGGCCGTGGCTTCCTTGGGTTGCGGCGGGAAAGCGTTGGCGTAGGCGCCGATCTGAATCGCTGCACCCAATCGTTCGAAAGTTGCCCGCGCCGCATCAATGGCCGCGCCGATCACTTCCGGCTGGCTGCAGTTGAACAGCAATACCTGCACGCCCAGTTGCGCCGCCGCCTCGGCTGCGTCCGCCACCGGTTCGCCGGAGCGCAGGCGCGGCACCTCGTCGGTGTCTTCGTCTTTCAAGGTAAACGACAGCCAGAACGGCTTGCCATCCTTAGGCAGCCCGGCTTGGATCGCCCGTGCTTCAGCGATCGAGCTCTGGGTTTCCGCCAGCCACAGATCGACATGCGGGGCCAGGCCGTTCACCAAGGGGGTCAGCAACTCACTGACGCGCTCGGCCTGGAACAGATCTGGGCGATAAGAGCCAAACAGCGGCGGCAGTGAGCCGGCTACCTGCACGGCTTTACCGGAGGCCTGCACCGCCCGTCGCGCCAACTCACCGGCCAGGGCGGCGAGCGCCTGCCCTTCTTGGGCAAACCGCGCTTCGCCAATGTGGAACGGCACCACCGCGTAACTGTTGCTGGTGATCACATTGGCACCACTGTCGATGTAGGCCGCGTGCACCGCCTCCACCGCTTGCGGCGCTTCGCTCAAGGCCAGTGCCGACCATTCCGGCTGACGGAACGGCGCGCCACGGCGTTGCAGTTCACGGCCCATGCCACCATCGAGAATTACTGTGCTTACTGCGCCCATATGCTTTTTACTCATATGCTTATGAAAATAACTCACTATGAGAGTCGTTCTTATAACTATTTAATGCGTACCGTTCGGTTAATAACAACCTCTTTTTTATTCAGGTGTTCGATTTTGAAATTCAGACCGCTGTTGGCCCTGGGCCTGACGATGTTGGCTGCTTCAACCCAAGCCTTTGGCGGTGCCACGCTGGATCGTGTCGAGCAGAAGAAAGAGCTGGTCGGCGTGCTGATGGAAAGCTATCCACCGTTTTCATTTCTCAATGACCAGAATCAGCTCGACGGTTTCGACGTGGACGTGGCCAAGGCCGTGGCGCAAAAACTGGGCGTGAAGTTGCGCCTGGAAACCCCATCCTGGGACGTGATCGCCGCCGGCCGCTGGAGCGGACGCTACGACATCTGCATCTGCTCCATGACCCCGAGCAAGGCACGCGCCGAGGTGTTCGACTTCCCGGTGGAGTACTACGCTTCGCCCGCCGTGATCGTGGTCAATGCCAAGGACGATCGCATCCACGACGCCCGGGACCTGACCGGCAAAAAAGTCGGCCTCACCAGCGCCTCGAGCTACGAAAGCTACCTGAACAAGAACCTGGTGATCGAAGGCGCCGAAGACACGCAGTTGCAGTACCCGTTCGAGGAGGTGCAGATCGCCCCGTACGACACCGACAACGTGGCGTTCCAGGATCTGGGCCTGGGCGCTGGCGTGCGCCTGGATGCGATCCTCACCAACCTGGTCACCGCGCAGCCGCGCCTGAGCCAGGACAAGCGTTTCAAGCTCGCCGGTGTGCCGCTGTACTCGGAGCCCAATTCGGTGGCCATCGAGAAAGGCGACCCACAGTGGGACAGCAAAGTGCGTGAGGTCTTCGCCCAGCTCAAGCAGGACGGTACCCTGAGCGCGCTGTCGCAAAAATGGATCGGCGCCGATATCAGCCGATGAGTTTTCGCCTACGGCTTTACCTGACCTGGGCGGCGCTGTTCGCGCTGTTTGCGAGTTTCTTCCTGAGCTTTGACCTGAAGTTCTCGATCATCCTCGACAAGCTGCCCAACCTGGTCGGCCTGCACCTTGCGCCCAACGGCTTCCTGCAAGGCGCGGCGCTGACGCTGTTCTTGTGCCTGTGCGCCATTGTCGCGTCGTCGGTGCTGGGCTTTATCACCGCGTTGGGGCGCCTGTCCAAAAGTGCCGTGGCGTTCGGCATCGCCAGTTTCTACGCCTCGTTCTTTCGCGGCACGCCGCTGCTGATCCAGATCCTGTTGATCTACCTGGGCCTGCCGCAATTGGGGCTGGTGCCAGGCGCCATCGTCGCCGGGATCATCGCGTTGTCACTGAATTACGGCGCCTACCTGAGCGAGATTTTCCGCGCCGGCATCCTCGGCGTGCCCCACGGCCAACGCGAGGCCGCGCTGGCCCTCGGCATGCGCGACAGGGTGATCTTCTGGCACGTGACACTGCCCCAGGCCATGCGCACCATCATCCCGCCGGCCACCAACCAGTTCATCTCGATGCTCAAGGACTCCTCCCTGATCTCGGTGATGGGCGTGTGGGAAGTGATGTTTCTGGCGCAGTCCTATGGCCGCTCAAGCTACCGCTATATCGAGATGCTCACGACGGCGGCGATCATTTATTGGGTGATGTCCCTGGGGCTGGAATTGATCCAGGCGCGGATGGAGCGGCATTTCGGCAAGGGCTACGTGCGGCGCGGTTGACGGTCAGGGCCTGTTGCGCCGCACCTTGACCACGCCCATCTGCAAACCGAAGGGCCGAAACACGGCATTCAGCGATTTCAGGGTTGGGTTGCCATCGCCATGTTCGATATGCACCAGGGTACGCACCGAAATTTTGCACATTCTGGCGAACTGGCTTTGGTGCAGGCCGGTCACTTCGATGCGCAGGCGGCGTACGGCGGAGCCCAGCTCAAGCGAGCCACCGGCCAAGCCTTGTTCGACGCTGTCGATCAACAACGCACGAGCATCCATGCTAATCGTCATCTCAACCCCCACTGCCTGAGACGCAGGTCCAGTTTCCCTAATGGGATGCTTGGGTGATTCAAGGTCACAGCGGGCACGCCACTGGCCACCAGAAGATCCGGTAATGCACGCAGGTGCTCGGCTGTTTGTCGCAGGCGTTCAAAGCTTTGCTCGGGGTCGACGAGGTCGGCCAGAGCCTCGCATACCGCTCGCCAATTGATATCCCCGGCGATTTCCAAGGGTTTGGGCCATTTGGTGGTTCGAGTGACGGCTTCAGCGTCCATTACCATGGGTGCCAAATCATAAATGGGGGCCAGGCGCAGCGCCTTGGGCTCGCGGATGATCGATGTATTGCGGCCGTGGTTATCCGAATTACCCAGCACTTTATTCAGCAAATCCCGGCGCAGGTACTCTGCGACCAGATCTGCGACGTGGTCCTCTTGTCCCACTGCTCGCCATTGATCGACCAACAGCCTCACCACCTCCAGATGATCCATGTAGCTGCCAGGGGTGGTCACACCGGCCAAGGAATAGATCGACTCGACGGCCAGCCGTTCAACACCGCCCTCACCCAGCCTGCGATCAAAACGATGCATCCACAGGCTGGGTTTTGTCGCCTCTTCCAGCGCCAGCCCTTGGGTGGCGACCGTTTCGATGCCAAGAGACTCAAGCGCCCGGTAATAGTGGTACTCACTTCGCAGGATATCTTGATCAGTCTGCGTAGCCTGGTTGCGCGCGAACTTGATGAACCAGTGCTGAGCGACGTCAGCGTCATTCAGGATCGCGTCTGGATACAGCAAGCCATCTACGCCTTGGGTCATCAACAATTTCGGTGCCTCGCCCCCTGCTCCGGTAGCACCGCCGATGGCAGCACCTTGTTCATAGGCATATTCCAGGAAACGGCTATCGCGACTGACGACCTCATGTCGTGCAAACCCCATCGGGGTTTCACCGCCCAGGGCTTGGATGGACTCCTTGATCCGCATGTTGCCAATCGGCGCCGGCGTACTGCGCCCCAGCAAGAACAAGTCGTCATCGATGGCCTGGGGTTTCTCACGACCAAGACGCTGCATCAAAAAGCGCTTGGCCGCGCCGGCTGGCGCGATATCGTGCAAAAAAGCGGGGGCTGACTTGAGCACCGTAACGTCCCAATCCAGCGGGAACCGGGCACTGGCCGCGTAGCAAAAAGGCTGCTGGATCTCTTCGAGGTGATCGGCCAGATAATCCTGGCGGTAATGAAACCTGCAGGGCCCGACAAAACCCCGTTGCGGTTCAGGAAATTCAAGCCGCATAGCATCATGCCAGTGCGCGGCGGTGAAAATTTGCAGCGTCAAAGAGTAAGCGGTGTCTTTCTGCAATTTAGTGCACCTGCTAAGCAGTGATGAGAGCGACACATGCAATATAGTGCATTTCTCACTCATAGAGTGTCTTTATATATGCATTAAAATGCAGATATGGAGGGGAAAGACCTGGAGATATGCAATTTAATGCATACGACTTGACCGCCATCACTGCGACACATTTCTGCAACGACCTTGCGCTATACCAGTCGACTCGCTTGCCATAACAAGGTCGCCCAGCATGCCCACGTGTCCTCAACGCCTCGCGCTCGCCATCACCCTGTTGGCCAGCGGTGGTTTGATCGAAGCAGCCGCAGCCAAAACCCTGCAGATCGACACGCCTACCACCCAGGGGCAAACCTTGGGGGGCAGTGATACGTTGACCACGTCGGCGCCTGGCAGCATTACAACCTCTGGGGTGGCGGTGACGCTCAAGGACGGCACCCGCGGTGCGGGGGTGGTGGTGACTAACGCGGGCAAGCTGGTCTCCAGTGGCGGTCGGGGTATCGACAGTTCGGGGAGCGTCAGCGGGGAGCGCAGGTACAGCATTTACAACCTTGCCGGTGGGGTGATTCAAGGTGCCAATGATGCGTTGCGCATCAACAGTAACGTTGTCAGCGGCAGCGTGCTGATCGACAACAGCGGCACCCTTCGCTCGGCCACCGGCCAAGGGCTGGACCTGGATGCGCTGCGCAGCAGCAACGTCACCACCACGATCATCAACCGTGCCGGTGGCTTGATTCGCGGGGAGGCCAGCGACGGCATGAAGACTGGCGCCAACGCCTCTATCACTAACTACGGTGAGATCTCCACCGGCAACACCTTCTCCCGCGATGACAAGTTCGATGGCGTGGACATCGACTCCGCCAGCGGCGTGACGGTGACCAACTATGGCCTGATTTCCGGTGGCCGCCATGGCATCACCACGGACGAGGGCGCCACGCTGACCAACTACGGCACGGTGATCGGCCGCAACGGCTCGGGCTTTGGTTCCGATGGCGACGGCACAGTGATCAACCACGGCACCATCACCGGCGCGTTCTCCGGGCTGCAACCGGATGGCGACGGTGACGGCGTGGACATCGACAAGATCGCCCATATCGAAAACTACGGCGTCATCCAGGGTGTCGGCGCCGGGGGTGTCGACAAGAACGGCTTTGCCAACGGCAGCGAAGGGATCGCCCTGGGCGGTGGCTCTCTCTACAACGCCAAAGGCGCGTTGGTCAGTGGTGCCAACAACGCCATCCTGGTGGACGACGGCAGCGACGGGCCGGGGCTCGCGGCTACCATCCTGGAGAACCACGGCACGATTCAGGGCCTGGATGGCTTTGGCGTGAAGTTCGTCGGCAACTATGCCGACACGGTTATCAATAGCGGCACCATCAGCGGCAGTAATGGCCTGGCCCTGGATTTGGGCGGCGGCGATGACCAACTGATCTTGCGCAACGGCAGCCGCTTTATCGGCACGGTGGACGGCGGCAGCGGTTACGACCGACTGACCCTGGACGACGTCGCAGGCGGCAGTTTTGGCGACAGCCGCAACCTTGAATGGCTGGAGGTCAAGCAAGGTACCTGGACGTTGACCGGCCAGGGTGATTTCAGCGACGGCGGCAAGATTTCCAGCGGTGCCAAGCTGGTCAACCAAGGCGGGATTACCGGTAACGTGACGGTCGACACAGGCGGTGTGTATGCCGGCGGCGGCTCGGTGGGCAGCCTGGTAGTGAACGGCACCCTGCAGACCAATACCGCGTTGGGCACCGCCACCATCAACCGCGACTTGCGCATGGGCAGCGGCTCGACTCTGGCCTATGGCGTCAACGCCGACGGCAGCAGCGCGCCGATCAAGGTCGGCGGCACCGCTTACCTCAATGGCGCGACCCTGGCGGTCAACCCCGGAGAAGGCACCTACGCCTGGCAAAGCCATTACAGCGTGCTGCAAGCCGGCAGCATCAATGGCACGTTTGGCAAGGTCACCAGCGACTACGCCTTCCTGACCCCGACCCTGGATTACAGCGCCACTCAGGTCGGCCTTACGTACACCCGTAACGACATCGCCTTCAACCAATTCGCCAGCACCGGCAATGGCGCCAACGCCGCCAGCAGCCTGGCAGGCCTGGGCACGAACAACCCGCTGTACAACGCCCTGCTCAATACCACCACCGCCACAGCCGGGGCAGCCATTGAGCAACTGGCGGGCAGTAGCACCGCCAACCTCACCAGCGCTACCCTCAATGCCAGTGCGCAAGTGGGCCACAGCATGCTCGCCGCCATGCACCAGGTGGGCGGCGGTGCGGGACTGCTGGTGGGGCTCAATGACCAAGATACGCCGGTACTGGCCGCCACCGGCGTGCCCGCCGAGGTGCGCAACCTCAATGACCCGAACGCCCGCGGCCGCCTGTGGCTGCAAGGCATCGGCAGCTACGGCAAGCTCGATGGCGAGCACGGCAGCAACGGCTTGACCCAACGCACCAAAGGCACAGTGCTCGGCGCCGATTGGGCGCTGGACAGCGAGTGGCGCCTGGGTGTGCTGGGCGGTTACTCCAAGACCGACTTGGACACCACCGGTGTGGACGGCAGCGTCGACAGCTGGCACGCCGGCGTCTATGCCCTGCGCCAGAGTGGTCCATTGGCGTGGCGACTGGGTGCGGCCTACAGCGGGCACCAGGGCGACAGTAAACGCACGGTGGCCTTCAACGGTTTTAACGACCGCCCCAAGGGCGACTATGACGCCAACAGCCAGCAGGCTTTCGCTGAACTGGGCTACGCCTTGGGCAGCGGCCGCTTGAGCGCAGAACCGTTCGCCAACCTCGGCTACCAGCGCTACCAGCGCGACGGCTATAACGAAAAAGGCGGCGCCGCTGCGTTGCATGTCGAGGGCCAGACCCAGGACAACTTCAGCAGCACCTTCGGCCTGCGCCTGGCGCACCTGAGCCAGTTGGACAACGGCGTCAGCCTCACACCTCGTGCCAGCGTTGGCTGGAAGCACACCTATGGCGATGTCGACAGCACCACCGGCCAGGCTTTCCTGGCCGGGGGCACGGCGTTCAATGTGCAAGGCAGCGCCCTGGATCGGGACAGCCTGTTGCTGGAAGCGGGCCTGGACCTGGGTTTATCCGCCCGCCATCGCCTGGGCCTGGGCTATACAGGCGAAGTGGGCGGCAACAGCCGCAACCATGCGCTGACCGGCCAATGGCAGATGAGTTTTTAATCGCACCGTACTAGAGACAACTCCCGCAAATCAGGGGTCGATGGCCTGACAGTTATCCTCCCCTCACCTCGCCTAAATTCCCGGCCTCATTAATCAAGAGGTTGGGACTGCATGCCATTCACCTTACAGCGACTCGTGCTCGTCATGTCCGTCGGGCTGGCCGCCAGCAGCATTCAATTTGCCCAAGCGCAGGGAAGCGTGGAACACGTGTTCGATCGGTCCGGGATCACACAACTGACCGGGTCAATCAATCGTGACAACGTCTTGCATCGCCCTTCGACAGAGGCTCCCGTCGATTTTTACCTGGCCGAACACACAAACACTCGCAACGGCCAGCGCCTGGCCCTGGCCGTGGACGCGGCGGTCAAATCGCTACTTGAATCAGACAAACTCACCCCCTGGGACAGGTACGAACTGGCCAATATCGGCGAGTACCTCAATAATCTCGCGCCGGGGAAGGTCGCTCAGGCCCTCGAACAACTCGCGGGCAGCCAGAATGCCAACCTTGCCGCAGCCACCCAAATGAGCACGCAACAGCTCAGCGACACGCTGCTCTTGGTCCTGCGCGACCTGCCAGCAAACGTCGCAGACGATGCCAATGGCCGCCTCTGGGTAAAAGGCCTCAGCCACAACGGCAAACTTGACGGCCAATATGGCAGCGTCGGGTTGCAGCAAAGCTCCAAGGGCGTTGTTCTGGGCGCCGACTGGGCAGTCGATCACGCTTGGCGTGCCGGTGTGGTGGGAGGCAAATCCGAAAGCGAGTTTGAGCACAAGCGTTTCAAAGCAGCGCTCGACAGCTGGCATCTGGGCGCATACGCCGTACGCCAGGACGGCCCGCTGGCTCTGCGCCTGGGTGCCATCTACAGCAACCATGACGGGCAAAACAAACGCGGTGTCGATATCGACTTCTTCGGTTATCGCGAGCAACTCAAAGGCAAATACACGGCCCAAAGCCAAACCGTGTTTGGCGAAATGGGCTACCAGCTTGGCAAGGATACGTTAAGCGTCGAGCCGTTCGCAGGCCTGGGGTACCAGCGCTACCATCGTGAAGGCTTCAAGGAAAAAGGCGGCTTTGCGGCGTTGAATGTCGGTGCGCAAACCCAGCAAAACCTCAGCAGCACCCTGGGGCTTCGCTTGGGCAGCCTTTATCGTTTTGATAACAACATGAGCCTGTCCCCGCATTTGAGCACCCACTGGAAGCACCTCTACGGCGACGTGCAAAGCAGCGTGAAGCAATCTTCCCGACTGATTGACCTGACCGGAGAAAAGAGTGACTTCACCGTCGATGGCGTCTCGCTGAACCGCGACAGCCTGGCCCTGCGCACGGGGTTGGACATAGGCCTTTCTGCTCACCAGGCAGTGAGCGTCGCGTACACCGCTGAGGTCGGCAGTAACAGCCGTAACCATGGGCTGGTAGGCGAGTGGAAGATGGGGTTTTAAGACAGCAACTGAGGAAACTTCACGCTCAAGCCGGTTACAACGCCTGACATTAAGCCGGTGATTGTGCTCGCTACACTCCGGCCTCCTACCCCGAAGAGGCCGGAAACCATGATCTCGCCATTCTCGTTTATCCCTTCCATGGGCATGCTGTTTGCCCATGGCACCCAGTCCCTCGCCGCTGCCGTCACCCCGGCCACACCATCGCAACCATCTGTACACCCGCCAGCGATGTCTGGCGAGCTCAAGACTGCCCATAGCCAACCGTCCAATGGCTTGCTCAATACCCATACCATCAAACTCATGACTACCCCAGGCTCAGCGAGCAGTCACGGTACGAATATCGACCACTTGGCCAAACTGACCCAAAGCGACGCCAACCTGGCTAACCCCCACCTCATGACAGCCGTTGAAATCGTCAACAGCCCGGATGTACAGATCAAGGCGCCTGTTCATGGCTTGGTCAGCTCCGGGCTCACCTCCGTCTGGCTGGATAACCGAGGGGGCATCACCGGTGCAACAGGCACGGGTGTGAAGCTGGACGGAAATAAAGCCGATGAAGTGACCAATCAGGGCGTTATCACCGGCGGCAACGGCGTAGCCCTCGACATGGGAGGCGGCGACGATCTGTTGATTATCAAGAAAGGCAGCCGTTTCAACGGCGAAGTGGATGGGGGCAGTGGCATCAATCAGGTGATTCTCGACGATGCTGAAGGAGGGACTTTTGAAGGGGCGACAAGAATGCAGCATCTGTGGGTCGGCAAAGGCTCCTGGGAGCTGACCGGTGCACTGCACGCCAACCGACAAGGCAAGGTGTACAGCGACGCGACGTTGATCAACCGTAGTGGGATCAAGGGCACAATGGATATCGAGCCGGGCGCGAGCTACTCCGGCGGTAACGTCGACAATCTTAACGTAGCCGGCACCCTGCTGCTCGACCCCGCGATTACGGCGCGGACAAGGATCACCAATGATCTGAATCTGAAACCAGGATCGAGCGTGAATTTCAAAATCGGTGTGGATCAACAGCACTCCGTGCTGAACGTCGGCAACACATTAACGTTAGGGAACCCCACCCTGCACCTCGACGTACAGCCAGAGAGCGACGAGTTGCTCAAGCGCCAGCTACCCATCGCCAAAGCAACCACCATCGATGGAAGGTTCGGCGCCATCAGCAGTAACCTGACCACCCTGGAACCTGAATTGATCTACAACCCGAAGGGCATTTTTGTCGAATTCAAACGCAAGGAGAGCCCGGCAATCACCGCCTGACGGTCAAAAATTCAGCAAAAAAAAGGGGGCACATGCCCCCCCGAGGTTTAAGCGGTAGTTGGGAGGCTGAGTAATCAGCCTTCGATCTCGATCAGGATTTCCCCAGGGTTCACCCGGTCGCCCTTGGCCACATGAACAGCGGCGACCTTGCCGGCAATCGCTGCCTGCACTTCGGTCTCCATCTTCATGGCTTCGGTAATCAACACGGCCTGGCCGGCCTTGACCACGTCGCCGACCTTGACCAGCACATCGACGATATTGCCCGGCATCGCCGTGCTGACATGGCCCGGTTCGGTCGCGTGCTTGCGCTTGCTGCCACCGCTGCTGACAAATTCGTTTAGCGGCTCGAACACCACTTCTTCCGGCATGCCGTCGATGGACAGGTAGAAGTGACGCTTGCCTTCGGCCTTTACACCGACACCGGTGATATCCACACGGTAGCTTTCGCCGTGCACGTCGATAACGAATTCGGTCGGTACACCTTCACCGCCAGCACGGGCCACGCCGCCCGCTTCCGGGATCGGCAACAACACTTCTGGGGCCAGGGTGCCGGCATCGCGTTCTTCGAGGAACTTGCGCCCGATGTCCGGGAACATGGCGTAGGTCAACACGTCCTCTTCGGACTTGGCCAATGCGCCGATTTCACCGCGCAGCTTGGTCATCTCCGGCTTGAGCAAATCCGCTGGGCGCACGTCGATCACGTCTTCGCTGCCGATGGCCTGGCGGCGCAGTTTTTCGTTCACCGTGCCCGGCGCCTTGCCGTAACCGCCTTGCAGATAGAGCTTCACTTCGTTGGTAATGGTTTTGTAGCGCTCGCCGGCCAATACGTTGAAGAACGCCTGGGTGCCGACGATCTGCGAGGTCGGCGTTACCAGTGGCGGGAAGCCGAGGTCTTCACGCACTCGTGGAATCTCGGCCAGCACTTCGCTCATGCGGTTCAGAGCGCCCTGCTCTTTGAGCTGGTTGGCCAGGTTGGAGATCATCCCGCCCGGCACCTGGTTGACTTGCACACGGGTGTCGACGGCGGTGAATTCGCTCTCGAACTGGTGGTATTTCTTGCGCACGGCGTAGAAGTACAGGCCGATCTCTTGCAGCAGTTCCAGGTCGAGGCCGGTGTCAAACTCGCTGCCTTTAAGGGCCGCTACCATCGATTCGGTGCCCGGATGGCTGGTGCCCCAGGCAAAGCTGGAGATGGCCGTGTCGATATGGTCGGCACCGTTTTCGATGGCCTTGAGTTGGCACATCGCGGCCAGACCCGCGGTGTCGTGGGAGTGGATGAAGATCGGCAGGTTCTGCTCGGCTTTGAGTGCCTTGACCAGTTCGCCAGTGGCGTAGGGCGTGAGCAGGCCGGCCATGTCCTTGATCGCGATGGAGTCGCAGCCCATGGCTTCCAATTGCTTGGCCTGGGCCACGAACGCTTCCACGGTATGCACTGGGCTGGTGGTGTAGGCGATGGTGCCTTGTGCATGTTTGCCAGCGGCCTTGACCGCTTCAATGGCCACGCGCAGGTTACGCACGTCGTTCATCGCATCGAAAATGCGGAACACGTCGATACCGTTGACCGCCGCCTTGGCCACGAAGGCCTTGACCACGTCGTCGCTGTAATGGCGGTAGCCCAGCAGGTTCTGGCCGCGCAGCAGCATTTGCAGGCGCGTGTTAGGCAACGCGGCACGCAGTTGGCGCAGGCGCTCCCACGGGTCTTCCTTGAGGAAGCGCACACAGGCGTCGAAGGTTGCGCCGCCCCAGACTTCCAGGGACCAGTAGCCGACTTTGTCGAGCTTGTCGCAGATCGGCAGCATGTCGTCGGTACGCATGCGGGTGGCCAGCAACGATTGATGGGCGTCGCGCAGGATGGTGTCGGTTACGAAGATCTTCTTGCTCATTGTTATATTCCTCACAGGCCTGCGTGGGCGGCGATGGCGGCGGCGATGGCCAGGGCCAGCTCTTCGGGTTTGCGCTTGATCGAGTAGTTGGTCAGCTCAGGGTGGCTTTCCACAAAGCTTGTATTGAACTGGCCGCTACGGAATTCCGGGTTGCGCAGGATTTCCTGGTAATAGGCGGCAGTGGTCTTCACGCCTTGCAGGCGCATGTCGTCCAGGGCACGCAGGCCGCGGTCCATGGCTTCTTCCCAGGTCAACGCCCACACCACCAGTTTCAGGCACATGGAGTCATAGAACGGCGGGATGGTGTAGCCGGTGTAGATCGCCGTGTCGGTACGCACGCCGGGGCCGCCAGGGGCGTAGTAACGGGTGATCTTGCCGAAGCTTGGGAGGAAGTTGTTCTTCGGGTCTTCAGCGTTGATACGAAACTGCAACGCGAAACCACGGTGCTGGATATCTTCCTGCTTGACCGACAACGGCAGGCCGGAGGCGATGCGGATTTGCTCGCGAACGATATCGATGCCGGTGATTTCTTCGGTGATGGTGTGTTCCACCTGCACCCGCGTGTTCATCTCCATGAAGTACACCTCGCCCTCGGCGAGCAGGAACTCCACGGTGCCGGCGTTCTCGTAGCCCACAGCCTTGGCGGCGCGCACCGACAGATCGCCGATGTAGGCGCGCTGTTCCGGGGTCAGTTGCGGGCTGGGGGCGATTTCGATCAGCTTCTGGTTGCGACGCTGGATCGAGCAATCACGCTCGAACAGGTGCACCACGTTGCCAAAGCTGTCACCGAGGATCTGCGCTTCGATGTGCTTGGGGTTAACAATGCATTTTTCCAGGAACACTTCCGCCGAGCCGAAGGCCTTGGTGGCCTCGGAAATCACGCGGGGGAAGGCTTGCTCGAGTTCTTCGCGACTGTTGCAACGACGAATGCCACGGCCGCCACCACCGGAGGTGGCCTTGAGCATCACCGGGTAACCGATACGGTCGCCTTCAGTGAGGGCTTCGTGGATGTCGGCAACGTTGCCTTCGGTGCCCGGCGTGACCGGCACACCGGCCTTGATCATGCTGCGGCGCGCTTCGGTCTTGTCGCCCATGCGGCGAATCACTTCTGCCGAGGGGCCGATGAACTTGATGCCGCGCTCGGCACAGATATCTGCCAATTCGGCGTTTTCCGACAGGAAGCCGTAGCCGGGGTGCAGCGCATCGCAGCCGGTTTCCACCGCCAGGTTCACCAGCTTGCGCGGGTTCAAGTAACCGGCGAGCGGCTCGGCACCGATGCTGTGGGCTTCGTCGGCACGCTTGACGTGCAACGCATGGCGGTCGGCGTCCGAATAAACCGCGACCGAGCGAATGCCCATCTCGGCGCAGGCACGCACGATTCGTACGGCAATTTCACCACGGTTGGCGATCAGGATCTTTTTTATCACTTGGAAATTCCCTTGAGCCGATTGCTGCGTTCTTCGACCCGCTTGAGGCGGGTCGGCGCGTGACCAAATGTTTCATGACAGTCGCGAGACACACACTATGCGCACAGGAGAATTAACAAAAATCAATAATTATTGGGTTGTGTATAAGTAAAGACTTATAGTTGGCCGGACGACCGGAGAGCTAAGGGCTTATAAAATGCGTAAGTCATTGATGCGTATGACATTGCGTCAATTGCAGATCTTCAATGAAGTGTGTGATTTGCGTTCCTACAGCCGTGCCGCCGAGGAAATGTCACTCACCCAACCGGCGGTCAGCCTGCAAATTCGCCAGCTGGAAGAACTGGTCGGCCAGCCGCTGTTCGACTATGTCGGCAAAAAACTCTACATGACCGAGGCCGCCGAAGCCTTGCAACGGGCCAGCCGCGATATTTTCGGGCGCCTGGAAAACCTCGATATGCAGCTGTCGGACATGCAGGGTTCACTGCAAGGCCAACTGAAACTGGCGGTGGAGTCCAGCGCCAAGTATTTCGTGCCGCACCTGTTCGCCGCCTTCAAGCGCCAGCATCCGGAAGTGCAATTGCAGCTCACGGTGGTCAACCGTGCCCAGGTAATCCGCCGGCTCTCGGACAACCGTGATGACCTGGTGATCATGTCCATGGTGCCCCAGGACATGGGCCTGGAGTTCCTGCCGTTTCTCAACAACCCGATTGTGGCCGTGGCATTGCCGGATCATCCCTTGAGCCTGCAAGGGCCGCTGCGCCTGCAAGACCTGGAGCCTTATACCCTGCTCATCCGCGAACCGGGCTCTGGCACGCGGCTGGCCTGCGAAGAATACTTCAAGGAAAAACGCGTGCACTTCACCCAAACGGTAGAAGTGGCCTCGGCGGAGGCGCAGCGTGAGTGTGTGGCGGCAGGGTTGGGCGTGGCCCTGCTGACGCGCCACGCCTTGAACCTGGAGCTGGCCACCGGCGGGCTCAAGGAGCTGCCGGTGGAAGAACTGCCGCTGTACCGCAGTTGGTGCCTGGTGCAGGCCAAGGCTAAACGCCTGTCACCGGTGGCCCATGCGTTCCTGGGCTTTATTCGCAGCGAACGGGTGCAGATCAGCGCGTTGGCTGAGCGTTTCGCTGGGCAGCCACGGGTGCCTGCCAATGCAGTTCCGGGTAGTCACTGATGCTCTGGAGCAACTGGCGCTCCTCGCAACGATCTTCGATGGCGCGACGGAACGCCATGCGGCGCTGGTCTTCCTGCTGACGACGGGTCTTGACGGTGCTGTTGCTGTCTTCGTAGGGCCGGGTCATTTGGAGTCTCCCAATGCGAGTACGGGGAGTACAGGATGGGCACGGGGGATGACGGTTTGGCGGCGCGGGGATTACAGGATGATGAATCTTGCGAAATTGACGCAAACTCCCTGTGGGAGCTGGTTTGCTGTGGCGAGCAAGCTTGCTTGCCCTGGGGTGCGAAGCGCCCCCAAAAAGCCGGAGACTGCTGCGCAGTCAGCGGGAGCAAGCTCCCTCGCCACAGCAAGCCAGCTCCCACACTTTGACCGAGTATGGCCTGGGCTTAGTCGTCGAGGGCTTTGACGGATTTTGGCGAGAGGCGAAGGCTGCGCAAACTGCGCTTCACGCTCTTGAGGTGGTTGACCAGGCTCGGGCCACGGGCCATGGCCACGCCCATTGCCAACACGTCGATGACCACCAGGTGGGCAATGCGCGAGGTCAGCGGCGTGTAGATTTCGGTGTCTTCATGCACGTCGATCGCCAGGTTCACCGTGGAGAGCTCCGCCAATGGCGTCTGGCTTGGGCACAGGGTGATCAGCGAAGCGCCGCTTTCACGCACCAGGTTGGCGGTGATCAGCAGGTCTTTGGAACGGCCGGATTGGGAAATGCAGATGGCCACGTCTGTGGGCTTCAAGGTCACCGCCGACATCGCCTGCATGTGCGGGTCGCTGTAGGCCGCGGCGGTCAGCAGCAGGCGGAAGAACTTGTGCTGGGCATCGGCCGCCACCGCGCCGGACGCACCGAAGCCGTAGAACTCGACGCGCTGGGCCTGGGACATCGCGGTCACGGCCTTTTGCAGCTCCACCGGGTCGAGCTTCTCGCGCACTTCCATCAAGGTGTGCAAGGTGGTGTCGAAGATTTTCAGGCTGTAGTCGGCGACGGAGTCGTCTTCATGGATTGCAAACTGGCCGAAGCTCGCACCAGCAGCCAGGCTTTGCGCCAGCTTGAGTTTCAGATCCTGAAACCCGGAGCACCCAATGGCGCGACAGAAGCGCACGATGGTCGGCTCACTGATGCCCACGCTGTGGGCCAGGTCGGCCATGGAACTGTGCATCACGGCCGCAGGGTCAAGCAGCACATGATCGGCAACCTTGAGTTCCGATTTGCGTAACAGGTGGCGCGACTGGGCGATATGTTGCAACAGGTTCAAAGGGCAGGACTCTTGTTATTGGCAGGCGCCAGGGATGTAGCAAGCTTGTAGTTATACTACAAGAATTGTCGTTTTGCCCGTGTGATGCATCACTAAATCGCCCTGCTCCCCCCTGATTCAGCGGGCAGGCGCTATGTAGCCATAAAGGCGGCCTACGCTGCGCTAAGAAAAATCTGCATTTTTACGTAACAAATCTGCCAGCCCCTCGGCCCGCATGGGCGGGCTGATCAGGTAACCCTGTACCTCGTCACACTGCTCGCCGCGCAGGAAATCCAGCTGCTGCTGATCCTCCACGCCTTCGGCCACTACCTTGAGCGCCAACCCGTGAGCCATGGCGATGATCGCACGGGTGATTGCCGCATCCTCGCGCCCCTGGCCAAGCCCGCGAATAAAGGCCTGGTCGATCTTTACGTAGTCCACCGGGATGCGTTTGAGGTAGCTGAGGGATGAGTAACCGGTGCCAAAGTCGTCGATGGCCAGCTTCACCCCCAGGTCACGCAGTTGCTGGAAGGTGGCGATGATGTGTTCAACGCTGTCGAGCAACTGGCTTTCGGTCAGTTCCAGCTCCAGGTATTGCGGGTCCAGTGCGGTTTCTTCCAGCACTTGGCGTACCAGGCTGACCAGCTTGCCCTGGCGCAGCTGATGCACCGACAAGTTGACCGACACGCGAATCGGCGCCAGCCCCTGACGCTGCCATTCGCAGGCCTGCCAGCAGGCCTGGCGCAGCACAAATTCACCCAACGGCACGATCAAGCCGGTTTCTTCCGCCAAACCGATAAAGTCGCTCGGCGGCACCATGCCCCACTGCGGATGCTCCCAGCGGACCAACGCCTCGGCAGCCTTCAGCTTGCCCGTCGCCAGGCACAGCTTGGGTTGGTAAAACACCGTGAGTTGACGCTCGTCGATGGCTTTGCGCAGGTGGTTTTCCAGCTGCAAACGCTCCAGGGTGCTGGCTTGCAGGCTGTCGGTGAAGAACTGGAAATTATTCCCGCCCAAATGCTTGGCGTGCTGCATCGCCATATTCGCCTGGCTGACCAGTGCAGAAATTTCCCGTGCGTTATCCGGCAACAGGCTCACGCCCATCGAGGCGCTGACCACCAGTTCATGCCCCTCCACATTCACCGGCACGCGCAATTTCGCCAGCAGCCGGGTCGCCACCCGCGCCAGGCTCGATAGGTTGCCATAGGCGTCAAACAACACGGCGAATTCATCACCAGACAGGCGCGCAATGGTGTCGGCCTCCGGCAGCGCGTTGATCAAGCGCCGCGCCATTTTCTGCAGCAGTTGGTCGGCCACTTCATGGCCCAGGCTGTCATTGAGCAATTTGAAGCGGTCGAGGTTGATATGCAGCAGCGCAAGGCTGCGACCGCCTTGGCGCACGCGCTGGTGAGCCTCGCGCAGCCGTTCGCGAAACAGCGAACGGTTGGCCAGGCCCGTCAACTCGTCATAGTGTGTGAGGTAGCGCATGCGCTCCTCCGACTCGCGGCGGGCGGACAGATCGGCGAAGAAGCCTACGATATGACTGACGTTTCCCCGCACATCGCGCACCACGTTCAGTTGTAGCCACTGCGGGTACAGTTCGCCGTTCTTGCGCGTCTCCACCAATTCGCCCTGCCAGGTGCCGTGGCTGAGCAATGCCTGGCGGATCAGCGGGAAGTGGCGCCGCGCATCGCGACTGCAGGGCAGTTCCACGACGTTGCGGCCAAGCATGTCGTCGATGTCAAAGCCGGTGACGCGGCTGAACGCCTGGTTCACGGCGATCAGCGCGTAGTTCGGGTCGAGGATCACAATGCCTTCGCTGGCCGCCTCGAACACCGTCGAAGCCAGGCGTTGCTGCTCTTCTACGGCCTTGCTGGCACTGATATCGCGACGCGTGCCCAGCATACGGATGACGCGGCCACTGGGCGTGCGCTCCACGGCGCGCCCGCGGTCTTCGATCCACACCCAATGCCCATCGCCATGACGTATCCGGTATTCCACCTGATAGTCCTCGCTGCGACCCTTGAGATGCTCTACCAGCGCGTGCTTGAGCAGTGGCAGATCGTCGGGGTGCAGGCGCGGTTTGAGGTGGCTGAGCATCGCCGTGACGTATTCGGGCTCCAGGCCAAACAACTCCTTGAGTTGCGTGTGGTGGACCTCGTCGGTTTGCAGGTTCCAGTCCCACAGGCCCAGTTCACTGGCTTGCAGGGCCATGGCCAGGCGCGCTTCGCTTTTACTCAAGGCGAGGCTGGCAGCATCCAATTGTTGGCTGCGTTGCGCCACACGATCTTGCAGACCGACCTGGGCTTCACGCAAGTTCTGCTCCACCTCGCGGCGCTGCTCGACTTCGCGCACCAGGTCCTGGTTCAACTGCTCACTGCGTTGCTGCGCCTGCTGTAAATGCTCGATCAGGGCCTGGTTCTGGAAACGGCGCAACAACCCGCGCTGGATCAGGCGGTTGACCTGCCACGCCACCAGGCTCAGGGACGCCAGCAGGATCAGGCCGAGCACGCCCCAGCCTTGTTGCTGCGGTGTGCCATTCCAGAACAGGTAGACGATGGCCGGCACCAGGCACGGCAAGGCAAACGACAGGTAGGCCCAAAAGCTCACGGCATAGGCCACGCTGGCCGACAAGGTGGCGGCGCCAATCAGGCCAAACACCCAAGCCTGATGCATGAAACTGTCCGTGGGCACCAGGGCAATGGCCGCAACCGAGAGGGTCAGGCCACTGACCGCCGAGCCGAGCATGAACATACGGCGCCACACGGGCTGGGCCTGCCGGCTGGGCATGGCCGAGTCAAAGGCCGCTACTTGAATCACGCGCATCGCCACCAGGGCCAGCAGCCAGAGCAGCCAGACGCTGTCCAGCAGGTATTGATTGGGGTTCCACAGCAACCAGGCGCAGACCAGCCCGTTGACCAGCATCAGCAGCGTCGGCAGCAACGAGCCCTGATAGAGCAAGCGCGTGCGCTCAACCGCGATTTGGGTTGCATAGTGTTTACGGATGACCTGTGCTGGGGCCGGCGAGGGGCCAAACAGGTCGGTGCTAAGGGTCATAGGCGGTGTTCTTATAATGGTGAGCCCGAAACGTCGACGGAGCATACACAAGCAAGCGCCTGGGCCAAACTGCTACAAGTCATAAAAAACCTCCTGCGATTGGCCGCAAACCTTTGGCCCAGACCGCTTGAGCAAGACACGGCACGGGTTGCGGCCGATGACCAACCGGTCATCACCCCCGTCAGAATGTTCGCCCGTCGATAGCTTGCAGGCGTTTTGCATCGACCATCCGGCATTGGGATTTGCCCAGGCCCCCCAAGGCCCATAGAATGCGTCGATGCGCGATGATCTCTCTCTTTTGCTGAACTCCCTCAACGATGCCCAACGCCAGGCCGTAGCGGCCCCCGTTGGCCGTCAGTTGGTCCTGGCCGGTGCTGGCTCCGGTAAAACCCGAGTGCTGGTGCACCGTATCGCCTGGTTGATCCAGGTCGAAAACGCGTCCCCGCATTCCATCCTGTCGGTGACCTTCACCAACAAGGCCGCTGCCGAGATGCGTCATCGCATCGAGCAGTTGATGGGCATCAGCCCGGCGGGCATGTGGGTGGGCACCTTCCACGGCCTGGCGCACCGCCTGTTGCGGGCGCATTGGCAGGAAGCGGGGCTGAGCCAGACCTTCCAGATTCTCGACAGCGACGACCAGCAACGCCTGGTCAAGCGTGTGATCCGCGAACTGGGCCTGGACGAACAACGCTGGCCGGCGCGTCAGGCGCAGTGGTTTATCAACGGCCAGAAAGACGAGGGCCTGCGCCCGCAACATATCCAAGCCAGCGGCGACCTGTTCCTGGCCACAATGCGCAGCATTTATGAGGCCTATGAAGCGGCCTGCGTGCGCGCTGGCGTCATCGACTTCTCCGAACTGCTGCTGCGTGCCCTCGACCTGTGGCGCGACAACCCCGGTTTGCTGGCCCATTACCAGAAACGCTTCCGCCATATCCTGGTGGACGAGTTCCAGGACACCAACGCCGTGCAGTACGCCTGGTTGCGTCTGTTGGCCAAAGGCGGCGACAGCCTGATGGTGGTGGGCGATGACGACCAATCGATCTACGGCTGGCGTGGCGCGAAAATCGAGAACATCTACCAGTATTCCGAAGACTTCCCGGACGCGGTGACCATCCGCCTGGAGCAGAATTACCGCTCCACCGCCGGGATCCTCAAGGCGGCCAACGCCTTGATCGCCAACAACACCGGGCGCCTGGGCAAAGAGTTGTGGACCGACGGCGGGGAAGGCGAAGCGATCAACCTGTACGCGGCGTTCAATGAGCACGATGAAGCGCGCTACGTGGTCGAGACCATTGAAAGCGCACTGAAAACCGGCCTGGCCCGTAGCGATATCGCGATTCTGTACCGTTCCAACGCCCAGTCGCGGGTGCTGGAAGAAGCGTTGCTGCGCGAGCGCATCCCCTACCGCATCTATGGCGGCCAGCGCTTCTTCGAACGCGCCGAAATCAAGAACGCCATGGCCTACCTGCGTTTGCTTGAAGGCCGTGGTAACGATGCAGCGCTGGAGCGGGTGATCAACATCCCGGCGCGTGGCATTGGCGAGAAAACCGTCGAAGCGATCCGCGACCATGCGCGCCATGCCGATGTGTCGATGTGGGAAGCCATGCGCTTGCTGATCGCCAACAAAGGCCTGACTGGCCGTGCTGCCGGGGCGTTGGGGGTGTTTGTCGAGCTGATCGAGAACCTGGCCGCAAAGTGCGCAGAGATGCCGCTGCACCTGATGACTCAGACCGTGATCGAGCAGTCCGGGCTGATCGCCTATCACGAAGCGGAAAAAGGCGAGAAAGGCCAGGCCCGGGTAGAAAACCTTGAGGAACTGGTCAGCGCCGCCCGCGCGTTCGAAAACACCGAGGACGACGAAGAGCTGACGCCGCTCGCCGCCTTCCTGGGCCACGCCTCGCTGGAAGCCGGCGATACCCAGGCCGACGAGCATGAAGACAGCATCCAGCTGATGACCTTGCACAGCGCCAAAGGCCTGGAATTCCCTTACGTGTTCCTGGTGGGCATGGAAGAAGGCCTGTTCCCTCACAAGATGAGCCTGGAAGAACCCGGCCGCCTTGAAGAAGAACGCCGCCTGGCCTACGTGGGCATTACCCGGGCGATGCAGAACCTGGTGATGACCTACGCCGAGACCCGACGCCTGTACGGTAGCGAAACCTACAATAAGGTGTCGCGCTTCGTACGTGAGGTGCCCAAGGGGCTGATCCAGGAAGTGCGCTTGTCCAACAGCGTCAGCCGCCCGTTCGGCGGTGGCCAGCAACAGAACTCCAGCAGCATGTTTGCCGGTTCCGAAATACCGGAAACCCCGTTCAGCCTGGGCCAGCAGGTCAAGCATGCGATCTTCGGCGAAGGCGTGATCCTCAACTTCGAAGGCGCCGGCGCCCAGGCCCGGGTGCAGGTGAACTTCGCCGAGGGCAGCAAGTGGCTGATGATGGGTTACGCCAAGCTCGAAGCGGTCTGAGCTGGCCACAATAAGCCCACCATCATGAAACACTGCGTAACATGAAGATTATTGGCCCACCCTTGTTTTAGAGGCGTGCGGGCCAATATCTGTAATTAGTCCTACAGACCCTTCGGATTTGGTCTTACGCAAAAGCCCGAAACATTATGCCGCTAGCCACTGCCACGACACCTGTGCAACATGGCGCGCGTGCAATCCACAAATGGGAATTCCCTATATGAAACGTTTTCTTAGCATCGCCATGGCGTTGTGCATCGGCCTGACGATGAGCCTCGACGCCAACGCCAAACGCTTCGGTGGCGGCAAAAGCTCGGGCGCGGCACCGACTCACCAGACCAGCCAAATGGCTCCATCCGCCGGTGCGGGCGGTGCTGCGGCTACTGCAGGCGCAGCCGGTGCCGCTGGCGCTGCTGCCAAGGCCGGCGGTGCTTCGCGCTGGCTGGGCCCACTGGCCGGCATCGCCGCCGGTGGCCTGCTCGCGTCCATGTTCATGGGCGACGGCTTCCAGGGCATGCAGATCTTCGACATCCTGATCATGGGCGTCATCGCCTTTTTGGTCTTCCGCTTTATCGCCGCCCGTCGCCGCAAGCAGCAGGAGCACCTCGCTCCAGCCGGCGCGCCGATGCAGCGTGAAGCGTTCGAGCAAAAGCCTGCCATGGGTTCGATCTTCGGTGGTTCGGCAGCGCCTGCCGCCCGTCCGGTAATCAACGCACCGGCCTGGTTCAACGAAGAGCGTTTCGTCGAAGCGGCCCGCAGCCACTTCCAGTCCCTGCAACAGCATTGGGACGCCAACGAAATGGACAAGATCTCCGAGTTCGTGACCCCGCAACTGCTGGAGTTCCTCAAGCGCGAACGTGCCGAGATCGGTGACGCCTTCCAGTCGACCTACATCGATGACCTGCGCGTACAGCTCGACGGCGTGGATGATCGCGCCGACAAGACCATCGCCACCCTGACCTTCAGCGGTGTGTCGAAGTCCTCGCGTTTCGACCAGGGCGAAGTGTTCAGCGAAAGCTGGAACATGGAACGCGCCCAGGGCGACGATCAGCCATGGCTGGTCGCCGGTATCCGCCAGAACGGCTAATACCTGCGCGGTTGAGCAAGCGGTAACAAAAACCCCGGACATGTCCGGGGTTTTCTATTTCACGGTTGCACTTATAGCGAGCTACTGTATAAAACGCCCCTATAAACCGCGCCATCTAGCAAGAGGATCCCGGCCGTGGAAGAAATCATCGAACAACTGCGTGAAGCCAACGAACCGGTCCCGGTTCCTTTGGAGCTGCCTGACGAAGACCTGCTGGTGGAAATCGAGGAACAACTGTTCATCGACATCCCCTTTGTCTTCCGTGAATTCTTGCTGACCGTCAGTGACGTGGTCTACGGCAGCCTGGAGCCGGTGACCGTCACCGACCCACAGTCCCACACCTACCTGCCGGACGTTGCCGCCAACGCCTGGGATGCCGGTGTTGATCGCAGCCTGATCCCTATCTGCCAGGACGGCGACGACTACTACTGCGTCGAAGAAGACGGCACCGTGGTGTTGTGGTCCGCCGAAGAAGAATTGGTCACCGAAGAAACCTGGGAATCGGTGTGGCACTGGGCACGGGACGTCTGGCTGGAAAGCTGATACTTGATAGCTTTTGTGGCGAGGGAGCTTGCTCCCGCTGGGCTGCAAAGCAGCCCCCGCCAACGCCAGTCAGTGTTCCGTATCCTTGTGGTTGTCCAGCGTCTCCAGCAACGCAACCTGCATCCGCGTATGCACACGGATAAACCAGCGCCAGAGCACTGCAGCCACCGCCGCCGTGACCACGGCAATCAACACCAGCAACTTGTTGGTCGGCAGAATACTGGCCGACAAGGCTGCCAATAGCAGGAAGATCACCAGCAGCGACAAGAGGGGGATCAGCTCCGCAATCACCCTTCGCACACGCTGGGTATGACGCCCGGCTATCTCTGGCTTCACGCTCATCTCCGCCAGCAGCATCGACAGCGCCTTGAGCTTGCGATACGCCGCAATCAGAAACGGCAACGACACTAGCAGCGCCCCGCCCCAGATCAACGCCTTCTGCCAGCTTTGATCGCTGACCCAGCCTTCCAGATACCCACCGATGCGCCCTGCGAAAAAGCTGCCGGCAAAGAAGATTGCGATCACCAATGCCAGGTTTACCCCGACTTGCAGGATGATCTTGCGGATCATCGCGGCCAACATCGCCCCCTCGCCCTGGGGCTGAATGCTGCGCAACCATTCTCCATACATGCCGAACACTCGGCTCATTCGCGTGGGCATCAGTGCGGCGATCTTCAATGATAGCGGGTCGGCCCCGCGAATCAGGTAGGGCGTCAGCAGTGTGGTGATCGCCGAAACGGCCACCGCCACGGGATACAGAAAGTCGCTGGTGACCTGCAGGGTCATCCCCAGCGCCGCGATGATGAAAGAAAACTCGCCAATTTGTGACAGCCCCATACCAACCCGCAGCGAGGTGCGACCATCGTTGCCGGCGATAAACGCGCCCAGCCCGCACGACAGCATCTTGCCCAGCACCACGGCCACGGTGATCACCGCAATGGGCCAGGCGTATTGCAGCAGAATCTGCGGGTCGATCATCAAGCCAATCGCCACGAAGAAAATTGCGCTGAACATGTCGCGAACGGGCTCGATCAGGCCCTCGATCTTAATCAACTGGCGGGATTCAGCCATGATTGCGCCGATCAAAAAGGCCCCGAGCACCATGCTGTATTCCAACTTCACCACCAACAGGCAGAAACCGAAGCACAGCCCCAATACAGTGATCAGCAGCATCTCGTTGCTTTCAAACTTGGCCACATAAGCCAGCAGGCGCGGCACCAGCAAAATACCAATCACCAGGGCGACAACCATGAACAGCGAGAGCTTGCCGACCGTGGAGAACACCTCGCCGGAGCTGACCGTGCCACTCACCGCAATGCTCGACAGCAACGCAATGATGCCGATACCCAGGATGTCCTCCACAATCAGCACACCGAAAATCAGCTGGGCGAACCGCTGGTCTTTCATCTTCAGATCGTTGAGGGCCTTGACGATAATGGTGGTCGAGGAGATTGCCAGGATCGCGCCGAGGAACAGCGAGTCCATAGTGCTCCAGTCGAACCAGCGGCCGATCTCGTAGCCGATCCAGATCATCAACACGATTTCCAGGAACGCCGCGATAAACGCCGTGGCCCCTACCTTGAAAAGCTTGCGCAGGCTGAATTCCAGGCCCAGGCAGAACATCAGGAAGATGACTCCCAACTCCGCCAGGGTCTTGATCGTGTCTTCATCGTGGATCAGGCCAAACGGCGGGGTGTGGGGGCCGATAATGAAGCCGGCGACGATGTAGCCCAACACCACCGGCTGCTTGAAGCGGTGAAACAGGATGGTGACCACCCCTGCCACCAGCATGATCACGGCCAAGTCCTGGATAAAGCTGATGGCGTGCATGGCGAGGGGCTCCTTGAGGGTGCCGGCGCTTTTCCCACTTCCGGCCTCGCCTTTGAAGGGTCGGAAAAGTCTGCCTTGATCGTAAGAAAAGCCCTGAGACGGGCTTTTGAAGGGTAACACCGCGACTTCTGCTGGAAAGCCGGTGCAATATATGGAAACAGATCGCTGCACGCGTGACGGCAAGCCGCCTGACGGCGTCCCGTTAGGGATGGCGCTGCAAAGATTTTGAGTACCCGCAGAGGTGCCTCCCCCCAACCAATGCCTACAACCCGTGAGTGTGCTATGGAACCCGGAAACGCCCAGCTGTCGATGACGGTACTGATGACCCCTGACATGGCCAACTTCTCTGGCAATGTGCACGGCGGCACGCTGCTCAAGTACCTCGACGAAGTGGCCTATGCCTGCGCCAGCCGTTATGCCGGTCGTTATGTGGTCACGCTGTCAGTAGATCAGGTGATCTTTCGCGAGCCGATTCATGTCGGTGAGCTGGTGACCTTCCTCGCGTCAGTCAACTACACCGGCAATACGTCGATGGAAGTGGGCATCAAGGTGGTGACCGAGAATATCCGTGAACGCTCGGTGCGCCATACCAACAGCTGCTTCTTCACCATGGTGGCCGTGGACGACCAGCGCAAACCTGCCGCCGTACCGCCCTTGCAGCCGCAGAACAGCGAGGACAAGCGCCGCTTTGTGCAGGCTCAGCAACGTCGGCAGATTCGCCAGGAACTGGAAAAGCGCTACCGGGAAATCAAAGCCGACGCGCCGTAAACTCCAAGCGGCTAATCAACTCAAAAACCTGTGGGAGCGGGCTTGCCCGCGATAGCAGTGGTTCAGTCGACATCGCTTTGACTGAGACTCCGCCATCGCGGGCAAGCCCGCTCCCACATTGGATTCTGTGTCATTACAGGCCGATCGGTGTGGCTTCGAAGCGCACACGAGGGTGGGCAATACGGTCCTGGGCCCGCACCAGTTCCAGTTCATAACTGGCGCAGGCCTGGGTTTCCAGCAGCACTTCATGCACGGCCGCAGCGGTGAACTCAAAAGCGGCCACCAGGCTATCACCCAACAGCACCCGCGCCAGGAACAGCCCGGACGTCAGGTCGCCCACGCCCACTGGCTGGCGCGGAAACGCCAGCAGGGGCCGGCGCAAGTGCCAACTGCCCTCAGCTGTCACCAGCAGCATTTCAAAACCTTCTGGCAGTTTGCCTGGGTAATCCAGGTGCTTGACCAACACAGCCTTGGGCCCGCGCGCCAGCAAGGCCTTGGCCATCGCCAGGCAATCGAACAGCGATTGCGGCTTGCGCCCGGCAAAACTGTCCAGCTCCAGTTGGTTGGGGCACAGGAAGTCCGCCATGGCGGCGGCTTCATCCAAGAGGAAATCGCTGACCTCCTGCGGCACGATGCAACCCTTTTCCGGGTGGCCCATCACCGGGTCGCACAGGTACAGCGCCTTGGGGTTGATCGCCTTGATGCGCGCCACACCGCTGAGGATGGCACGGCCCTGGTCTGCACTGCCCAGGTATCCGGACAGCACCGCATCACAGTTGCCCAGTTCGCCAATCGCGGCAATGCCCTCTACCAGCGCAGGAATTTGCTGCGGCGCCAACACTTCGCCCGCCCACTGTCCATACTGTGTGTGGTTGGAGAACTGCACCGTGTTGAGCGGCCAGACATTCACCCCGACCCGCTGCATGGGGAACACGGCGGCGCTGTTTCCGGCGTGGCCGAAGACCACATGAGACTGGATCGCAAGCAGGTGAGGTGTACGTTTCATGCGGGAGATTTCCGTAAAACCGTTGAATTTCTGGCCGAGCAGTATGCGACTAAACGCAGCCTGTACGACAGACCGGCGACACAGTTAAGCTGCGCTCACTTTGTTGGAGTTCATGGAATGCTGACCCTGGGAAACATCTTCGTCTTGATGCTGCTGGCCACCGGCGCCGCCTGGGTTTGGCACAACCACGGCCTGCGTGAACGGGCGCTGGCGCGGGTCAAGCAGCATTGCGCCAAGCTCGATATCGAGCTGCTTGACGGTGCCGTGGCGCTCAAACGCATCGGTTTCGTCAAGGATGCCAATGGCCGCCGACGCCTGGCGCGCATCTATAATTTCGAGTTCACGGTGACCGGCGAAACCCGGCATGCTGGGGTCATCACCCAATTCGGCGCCCACAGCGCGCAGATCGAACTGGCGCCCTACCCGTTCGAAACCAAGGAGCCGCTGCCCAGCGCCGAGATCATCGAATTGAGCCAGTGGCGCCAGGACCACGCCAGCAAGAAACATCAGTAACGGCAGGCTGCCAGGGCGCTTTGCAATGCGGCCACGTCCTGTGGTGCGCTGAAGATCAACTCAACACGTGAATCGCGCCGCCAAGCGCTGGGTTGCCAGTGCAGTGGGCTGTCATCCACAGCGTTGGCAGACACCCAACCCTCAACGCTGTGGATAACCAATTTGGCCCGGCGCCAGCCCAAACTCGATAGCCACTGATGCAGACGGCTGACATCGAATCGCTGGCTTGGGTGCCAGCGCCAGCCAATGCTCCAGCCGCCCTCCTGGCTCTGGCTCAAACTGATCGGCAGCCCAGGGTCGCTCCAGATCGCCGGCATTTGCCCCACCGCTTCAGGCACGTCGAAATTATCCACAGCTACTTGGGCCTGTGCTTTCAAACCGGGCAACCGGTCGAGTGGCAATTGCGCCTGGCATGTCCAATGGAGCGGGCAATCGGGTAATTGCGCTTCGATCGCCTGACGTTGCGTAGCAGTCAGCGTCTCGTCCTTGTTCAGCACCAGCAGGCCGGCACTGGTCAACGCCTCCTGTTGTGCCTGCGGCAACGGCCTGCCCGCCGCCAATGCTTGGGCATCGAGTACCAGCACGCAAGGCTGCACGGCCAGCACGTCTTGCCATGGCGCCTGCCGCAGTTGCTTGAGCAATTGCGCCGGATGGCCCAGGCCTGAGGGTTCAATAAACAGCCGGTCCGGCTTAGCCTTACGCAACAAGCGGCCCAGCCCTACCTGGAACGGTGCGCCGTTCACACAACACAAACAGCCGCCCGCCACCTCACCCAAGGCGATACCGTCATCGTCTTGGGTAAGTAGGGCAGCGTCCAGGCCGATCTGGCCGAATTCGTTGATCAGCACCGCCCAGCGCTCGTTGGCCGGGCGCTGGGCAAGCAGGTGCTTGATCAGGCTGGTCTTGCCGGCGCCCAATGGCCCGGCAATCACATGGGTAGGAATGTTCTGCAGCATAAGAGGCATGGTTCAGGCCGTTTAGAGCGTTTGATCCTACGCGGTTATGCCAGCCAATCCAGCGTCAGGATCAACCGTCGCTCATCGGCCTTGAGCGCTGGCGAGCGGTGGATCAGCCCATGTCCTTCATTGCCGTGCCATTTGGTGCCTTTAAGCAGCGCCACTTCACCGCAATGAATCTGCTCGATGCGCTCAGTGGGCTCGGCATCCGCCTGGCTCAATGTGCGCCGGTCCATAACGCCTTCGCGCAACCATTGGCTACCGATACCGGCGTAGGTGGTGATCAGCCGAACCGGCACGTGATCGACGTGAAAACGCGGGCACATGGCCTTGTCCAACAGCCGTAAACGCACGCCGATGCGCTTGGCGCCCAGCAGGCAAGCGAATGCACTGACCAGCCACGACACATCGGCGATAAACCCATCGTAGCCTTCAAGATCGCGACAACTGGACGCCAAACCTTGCAAGTTCGGCACGCAGTCTTCGCTAACCAACTCGACCACCAAGGACTCGGCCAACGGTTCATTGAGCGCCACCAGCAAAGCGCCAAACTCGGCGATATGCAGGGGCAATTGGCGCTGCCAGATCGCCAGGTTGACGCCATCATTGAGGATGTCGGACAGCGCCAGCGGCGTTTCTCCACAGCTTTGGCGGATGACAGGGCGCAGGGGAATGACCGGGGCCAGCATCAGGCGACCTGCTCGTACCAAGGGCCAAACGGGTCGGGTAGCTGGCGCCAACCTTCGACACCCAGGGCCATTTCTTCATCGGTGAGCAAGCAGGCGTCCAACTCGGTACGCATCTGGGCAAAGTCGATGTTTTGCCCGATAAACACCAGTTCCTGACGGCAGTCACCCGTGCTCAACTGCCAGTTAGCCATGATCGCCGCCACGCTTTCTTCGTCCTGAGGCCACTGGCTTTTCGGCACAAAGCGCCACCAACGCCCGGCAAACCCATGGCGCATCAACCCGCCCGCCTGGGACCAACTGCCCGCATCCTGATGTTTGCTGGCCAACCAGAAGAAACCCTTGGAGCGCAACAGCTTGCCGTTGACCCAAGGGCGGTCGATAAAGTCGAAAAACCGCTGTGGATGGAACGGCCGGCGCGCACGGTAAGCCGTGGACGCTATGCCGTATTCTTCGGTTTCCGGCACATGCTCACCGCGCAATTCCTGCAACCAGCCCGGGGCCTGGGCGGCGCGTTCGAAGTCGAAACGGCCAGTGTTGAGAATTTTGTTCAGCGGCACTTCGCCCATAACCATCGGGATGATTTCCGCCTGGGCGTTGAGGCGCTCGAGGATGGCCATCAGTTCTTCGCGCTCACGGCTGCTGATCAGGTCGATCTTGCTGATCAGGATGACGTCGGCGAATTCGATCTGTTCGATCAACAGGTCGGTGATGGAACGTTCATCCTCCTCACCGAGGGTTTCGCCCCGTGAAGCCAGGCTTTCGGCGGCCTGGTAGTCGAGCAGGAAATTCATACCGTCGACCACAGTGACCATCGTGTCCAGGCGTGCAATGTCGGCCAGGCTTTGCTCGTTTTCATCGCGAAAAGTGAAGGTTTCGGCCACGGGCAAAGGTTCTGAAATACCGGTGGACTCGATCAGCAGGTAATCGAAACGACCTTCCTTGGCGAGTTTTCCCACCTCTTCAAGCAAGTCTTCACGCAAGGTGCAGCAGATGCAGCCATTGCTCATCTCCACCAGTTTTTCTTCCGAACGATTGAGCGTGACATCACGCTGCACCTCGCTGCCGTCGATATTGATTTCGCTCATGTCGTTGACGATCACCGCCACCCGCAGGTTTTCGCGGTTGCGCAGGACATAGTTGAGCAGCGTGCTTTTACCGGCGCCGAGAAAGCCGGACAACACGGTCACAGGGAGACGATTGGGCATCAGGTATTCCTCATCAAGGTTGGCCGGTCAAACTGCCCGTTTATGGCGTTCGCGCAGCTCTTCACGTTCTTTGGCTTCGATACACAAGGTGGCGGTGGGGCGCAGCAGCAGGCGTTGCAGGCCGATGGGTTCGCCGGTTTCACGGCACCAGCCGTATTCGCCACGAGCCAGCAGCTCCAAGGCGTCGTCGATCTTGTCCAATAGCTTCTTTTCACGCTCCAGCAGGCGCAGTTGCCATTGGCGTTGCTCTTCGGCACTGCCGATATCCGCCAGATCGCTGTTGGTTTCCTGCTCGCGCAGCGCCTGGAACTCTGCGTCGATACGGGCTTGCAGGTCATCGCGCTGAGCCAGCAGCAGTTCGCGGAAGAAGCGCTGCTGAGCCTCATTCATGTAGTCGGCCGCTGGTTGGGCCAAAAGATCGTGTTCGGTCATGGAAGCGGTTCGCGGGTCGGGCTGTGCATTTATGTTATAGTATAACAATACAAATAAGCCAATCCCTCTTGCTCGCCGCGACGAAGGGCGCAATGCTGGGTCACCTTCTTACGCTGAGAAACCCGATGAGATACCTGCTGTGCGCCCTGCTATTGGCAGCCGCCGGGCCTGCCAGCGCCCAGGCACCCAGCCTGTTGGCCAACTGCACCCGCAGCGCAAACCTGCTCGCTTGTGTAGACCCGTTGGGCAACGCCTATAGCGTGGCAATCGTCGGCAGCACTACGTATCTGCGCGGTTTCGAAGTGATCGGCAAACGGTATTGGGCGCAGACCAACAGCCGTTATGGGCAACTGACGTTTTTTACCGGGTTGGCATCGGATGGCGAGGCGTGGGTCGGCTACACGCGGCGCGTGGGCTGGACCACCATCAACCGGTTTTCCAGCTCAGGGGGCGCCAGCGCCAAGTTCACTTGCAGCCGAATGACCGGCTGTTAGACCTGGCTGTTTTTCTGCGCCTGCACCCAGGCCATGTAGCTGTTCATGGGTGGGTTCTTCTGGAAGTAACGCTTGAGTCCTTCGAAAAGGCCATCCGCCACCGCCTGTTGATGGCGCGCCGTCACCAGTCGCTGGGCATCCCGAGGGTTGGAAATGAAACCCGTCTCCACCAGGATTGAAGGCACGTCCGGTGACTTGAGCACGGCGAACCCCGCCTGCTCCACACGTTTCTGATGCAGGCTGGTGATGTTTTGCAGGCTGCCCAATACCGAGCCACCCAGTTGCAGGCTGGAGGCGATGGTCGCATTCATCGACATGTCGAGAATGACCCCGGCCAGCATCGGGTCCTTGTCCTTCAGATTGAGCAAGGTGGTGGCGCCCAGCAAGTCGGCGCCATTTTCGCGCTGGGCCATGAAACGTGCCGTAGCCGAAGTGGCGCCCCCTTCCGACAACGCATACACCGAGGCGCCCGACGCGGTCAGCCGTGGCGCGGCGTCGGCATGTACCGAAATAAACATATCGGCCTTGTGCTGACGGGCAATGTCCACGCGCTTGCGCAGCGGCACGAAGAAGTCGTCGTTGCGCACCAGTTTTACGTCAAAACCCTTTTCGCGCTTCAAGCGTTTAGCCAACAACTGGGCAATCGACAGCACCACATCTTTTTCGCGCTGGCCCTTGGAGCCAATGGCACCTGGGTCTTTGCCGCCATGGCCAGGGTCGACCACCACGATGATGTCGCGCTTGGGATGCGCCTTGTCTACCGGCGTCACCAAGGGTGCCGGCTCAGCGGCGATTTGACGGGGCGCACGGGTCGCGTTGGTCAAATCCAACACCAGGCGATGGCCTTGGCCATCCTGGGGCGGCAGCACGAAGCTGTTGAGCTGCATGGGCTCGACCAGGTCCAGCACGATGCGCGTATCGCTCTTGCCGAAATGCCCGGAACGGATCGAGATAATCCCACTGTTCTTCAACGCCAATTGGGAAAAGTCGCCGCTGAGACCGGCGCCACTCAAGTCGATGATCAAGCGGTCCGGTGAGGCCAGGGAAAAGGTCTTGTATTGCACCGGGCCGCTGAGGTCGAACACCAGGCGCAGCTTGTCCTCCGAGCGCCACAGGCGTGCATTGCGAATCTGCGTGGCGTAAGCCCCCAAAGGCAAGGCGAACAAGGGGCTGACCAGCAGCAGGTTGAGGAGCTGACGTCGGTGCATGGCATATACCGCAGATAAAGGAGCGTCCCTACTCGATATGACTGAACAAAGGCTGGAGCAGAAAATTCATCGTAGCTCTTATTGTTATACTATAACATGTCGAATTATTTCCAACGATGGACCTGCTTATGAACGCGCTGACTCTGCCGGATATCGCCGCGCAGGCTTCACGCCAAGCCTTGCCACTCGACTGGGTGGGGATGTGCGGCATCGCCTTGCCGATCCTGATTGACGGTCAACGCCTGGCCGCCACCGCTGATGCGGGCGTAAGCCTGGACGACGGCACGGCCCGTGGCATTCATATGTCACGCCTGTACCTGGCTCTGGAAATGCTCGATCAACAGCCGCTGACACCTGCACTGCTGCGTAATGTACTGCAGCGTTTTCTCGACACACATGAAGGTTTATCTAAGAACGCTTACTTGCGCATCCACACCCAGTTGCTGCTTAAACGCCCTGCCCTGGTCAGCCCATTAGCCGGCTGGAAAACCTACCCCGTGAGCATCGAAGCGCGCCTGGAAAACCAGATGTTCCACGTGGAACTAAAAATTGACGTTACTTATTCCTCAACTTGCCCTTGCTCCGCCGCCCTCGCCAGACAGTTGATTCAGCAGCAATTTGTGGATGATTTCGCCAATACGCCCTTACAGCATGAAGCGCTGCTGGCCTGGCTCGGCAGTGCCGACGGCATCGTCGCCACACCCCATAGCCAGCGCAGCAGCGCGCAGTTGCACGTTCAGTTGCAAGGTACTGACCTGCCGATAATCGACTTGATCAACGCTGCCGAAGCCGCGCTCGGTACCGCCGTACAAACCGCGGTGAAACGCGCAGACGAACAAGCCTTCGCCCTGGCCAACGGGCAGAACCTGATGTTCTGTGAAGACGCCGCTCGCCGCCTGAACCTCGCCTTGAAACGCTCGGATGCCATCAAAGCCTTCCACCTCAAAGTGATCCACGCCGAAAGCCTGCACGCGCACGATGCCGTGGCTGAAAGCCGCTGGACGAGAGACTTTGCATGATCACCTGTAACTCTTTGCGCTGGGGCGCCCCCGGGCAACCGCTCACCCCGGCACTGGATTTGACCCTGAAAAAGGGCAGCCTCACCGGCATCATCGGCGCCAATGGCACAGGCAAAAGCAGCCTGCTCAAAGTCATCGCCGGCCTGCAAAAGCCGCTGACGGGAAAGGTCATTGTGGATGTTCCACGCCGTGGCGGCCTGGCCTTCTTGCCCCAGCAGCAACACTTGGACCGCCAGTTCCCCATCAGCCTGCAAGAGCTGGTCGCTGCCGGTTTCTGGGGCACCCAACACACCGCGCAACAACGCAGCCAACGCCTGCACGCGGTACTCGAAGACTGGTGCCTGACTGGCTTGGAACACCGACCATTGATGGCATTGTCCGGAGGCGAATTGCAGCGCGCCCTGCTGGCACGCATGAGCCTGGCCGACGCATCCGTCCTGCTGCTCGACGAACCTCACGCAGCCCTCGATGAGGACGGTCAGGCGCTGTGCTGGAAACACATCCACGCTTGGCACAACGAAGGCCGCACCCTGGTGATCGTCTGCCATGACCTGGCCTCCGTGCGTCATCACACCCAGCACGTACTGCAGATCAAAAACACCGGCTGCGTATTCGGCCCCAGCAAAGAGCTGATCCGCCCGCAACCGCAGATGCAGGTGGCCTGAATGCACTTCACTGCCCACTTATGGATGCCGTTTCATGAGTTCGTCTTTATGCGCCGCGCACTCATCGGCGGTTTGGTACTGGCTTGCAGCACCGCGCCGCTAGGAGTGTTTCTGATCCTGCGGCGCATGAGCCTGATCGGTGATGCGGTGGCCCACGGCATCCTGCCCGGCGCCGCCCTGGGTTTCTGGTTCGCCGGGCTGAGCCTGCCCGCGCTGACCCTCGGCGGCCTGGGTGCGGGCCTGAGCATGGCCGGCCTGGCCGCGTGGATCACTCGCCGCACCGGCCTGCGCGAAGACGCCAGCCTCGCCGCCATCTACCCCATCTCTTTGGCCGCCGGGGTGCTGATCCTGGGCCTTGCCGGCAAGCGCCTGGACCTGCTGCACCTGCTGTTCGGCTCCGCCCTGGCCGTGGATCAAACCACACTGACCGGCATGCTATGGGTCTCGGGTTTCAGCCTGATCGCCATGGCGCTGATCTACAAACCGCTGCTGCTGGACACCCTCGACCCGCTGTTCCTGCAAACCGTCAGCCGCCTCGGCCCCCTCGCCCATGGCGTGTTCCTGACCCTGGTGGTGCTGAACCTGGTGATCGGTTTCCAGGCCATCGGCGCGTTGATGGTGGTTGGCTTGATGATGTTGCCGGCCATCGCCTCACGCTTCTGGAGCCGACGCCTGCCGGTGCTGATTGCGGTATCGGCGCTGCTGGGCTGCCTGTCGGTGTGGTTGGGCCTGCTGCTGTCGTTCTACTACTCACTGCCCAGCGGCCCGGCGATCGTGCTGGTGGCAGGCGCTGGGTATTTGTTGTCCGTGGTGTTCGGTCCGGTGCACGGCTTGTTGCGCCGCCCGCCTTTGCTCACATCCCAATGAGGTGTTTCCCGATGCGCGCTCTATTCGTGCTGTTCAGTCTGCTGCTGCCGCTTTCGATGGCCCACGCCGCCGACAAACTCCAAGTGGTCACCAGCTTCAGTATTCTCGATGACATCACCCACCAGATCGGTGGCGAGCATATCCAGATCAGCAACATGGTCGGCCCGGACGCCGACGCCCATACCTATGAACCCACGCCGGACGACGCCAAGGCACTGCTCAAGGCCAAGGTCATCATCAAGAACGGCCTCGGTTTCGAGCCGTGGCTGGACCGCCTGGTCACCAGCACCGAAACCAAGGCAACGGTGGTCACCGCCAGCAAAGGCGTGATTTCCCACACCATGGACGAGGATGGCGAAACCATTCCCGACCCGCACGCCTGGCACAACCTGGCCAACGCCGAAATTTATGTGAGCAATATCACCAAAGCGCTGGTAGCCGCCGACCCTGCCAACGAGACCGCCTACCTGAGCAACAGCCAGGCCTACCTCAAGCAAATCCATAGCCTGCTGGACGAGGCCAAGGCCAAGTTCGGCGCCCTGCCAACGGGTAACCGCCGCATCGTCACTTCCCACGACGCTTTCGGTTACCTGGGCCAAGCCTATGGCATCCAGTTCCTCGCACCCCAGGGCTTGTCCACCGAACGTGACCCTTCGGCCGCAGAAGTTGCCGCACTGATCACCCAGATTCGCAAGGACAAGGTCAAAGCCGTGTTCATGGAAAACATCAAGGACTCGCGCCTGCTCAAGCAGATCGCTGACGAAAGCGGCGCACAGATCGGCGGCACGCTGTACTCCGACGCCCTCGCCGCAGAAGGCCCGGCCAGCACCTTTATCGGGCTGTTCGAATACAACCTCAACACCCTGTGCGCCGCACTGAGCCAGCCATGATCCGCAAAAATCCTTCCGGCGACCTGCCGGTGATTGCCGAATCGGCCTACGTCGACAAGACCGCGATCATCTGCGGCAAAGTCATCATCGGCGAGAACGTGTTCGTCGGCCCTTACGCCGTGATCCGCGCCGACGAAGTGGATGCCAGCGGCGCCATGGACCCGATCACCATCGGCGCCAACTCCAACATCCAGGACGGCGTGGTCATCCACTCCAAATCCGGCGCAGCAGTGACCATCGGCGAATTCACCTCCATCGCTCACCGCTCCATCGTCCACGGCCCCTGCACAGTGGGCGACCGCGTGTTTATTGGCTTCAACAGTGTGCTGTTCAATTGCGCCGTGGGCGATGGGTGCGTGGTGCGCCACAACTCGGTTGTCGACGGCCGCGACCTGCCCGCCGCTTTCTACGTGCCCTCCACCATGCGTATCGGCCCCAACACCGACTTGTCGCACTTCCCGCCGGTGAGTGTCAGCGCCTCGGAGTTTTCCGAAGACGTGGCACGCACCAACGTCGACCTGGTGCGCGGCTACAAAGCCCTGCAAAACGAGTTCTGAACCATGAGCCGCCTGCTGATCCGCAACGCCCGCCTGGTCAACGAGGGCCAGGTATTCGACGCCGACGTACTGATCGCCAATGGTCGTATCGAGAAGATTGCCGCCAGCATTCAAGGCGATAACGAACCGGTGGAAATCGATGCCAACGGCCAGTGGCTGCTGCCAGGGATGATCGACGACCAGGTGCACTTTCGCGAACCCGGTGCGCCGGAAAAAGGCAGCTTCTACAGCGAATCCCGCGCGGCGGTGGCCGGTGGTATCACCAGCTTCATGGACATGCCCAACACCCAACCGGCCACCCTGAACCTGGAAGCCCTTGCCGATAAAAAGCGTCGTGCCGCACTGCATTCAGTGGCCAACTACGGCTTTCATTTCGGCGTGAGCAACGACAACCTCGACATCGTCGCCACCCTAGACCCCCGTCAAGTGGCGGGGGTCAAGGTGTTCATGGGCGCCTCCACCGGCAATATGCTGGTGGACGACCCACGCATTCTGGAGCGCCTGTTTGCCGAGGTACCAACCATTCTGCTCGCTCATTGCGAGCACACGCCCAGCATCCTGGCCAACGAGCAGCGCCTGCGCGAACGCTTCGGCGAGCATATTCCCGCCGTCGCCCACCCGCTGATCCGCGATGCCGAGGCCTGTTATCGCTCGTCATCGTTTGCCGTGGAATTGGCCAAACGCCATGGCACGCGTCTGCATGTGTTGCACCTGACCAGCGCTCGTGAACTGGCGTTGTTCGAAGACAAGCCCCTGGCCGACAAGCACATCACCGCCGAAGTCTGCCTGCACCACCTGCTGTTCGATGATCGCGATTACCACCGCCTCGGCCACCAGATCAAATGCAACCCGGCGATCAAGACCCGCACCGACCGCGACGCGCTTCGCCTGGCATTATTGAGTGATCGTCTGGATGTGATTGGCACCGACCATGCGCCGCATACCTGGGCGCAAAAACAGTTGGGCTATCGGCAAGCGCCCTCGGGCATGCCCCTGGTGCAGCATGCCCTGCCGGCGTTACTGGAGTTGGTGGCCGACGGGCATTTGCCCCTGACCACTCTGGTAGCCAAGACCAGCCACCGCGTGGCCGACCTGTTTGCCATTGCTGATCGCGGCTACGTGCGCGAGGGCTACTGGGCCGACCTGGTACTGATCAAACCGGAGCCTGCCGGCAAGCCGGTCAACAGCCAGCCTATTCTCGCCCGCTGCGGCTGGACACCCTTTGCAGAACGCAGCTTTCGCCACAGCGTGAGTACCACACTGGTCAGCGGCCACCTGGCCTGGCACAACGGCCAAGTGGTCAACAGTTGCCAGGGCTTGCCCCTGCAGTTTGGGCGTTAAGCGCGGGGTTTGACCGAACCGCAATCGTTGCCCAGCCACTGAGCGTGGCTGTCCAGGCTACCCTTCTGCTGGATCCCGGTGGCATTGAAGGTACCGTTGACGCTGGTGGTGAATTCTTTCTGGCTCTGAAACGTTGCCACCCCAGTGCCCTGGGCTTTCGGGCAACTGAAGCGGAACTTCCACTGGTTGCCGCTCTTGTCGGTGACTTCCTGTTTGCAGCCCGATTGAGGGTCGGTCAAGGGGATCGAATCGGAGGCCACCTGAGCCGGGGTCAGGCACACCTGTACGCCTTTACCGGCCATGTTGATGCCTTGCTTTTCGAGCATGGCGCGCTGTTCAGGGGTCATCTGTTGCTTGAGTTGACCGAGGATCAGCGACAAGTCCGGCAGGTCCTGGTTATCGACTTTCATATTGCTGGTGGTCAATTCCCACAACCCCGGCGCCAGCATCTGCGCCTGCGCCGCCACAGGCAGCGACAAACCAACAACCATGGCCAAACCAAGCAGACGAGCATTCATCGGGTAACTCCTGGGTAATTGTGGGCGTTAGACGTCGCAAAGCAGCCAGTGTTGCATGGCAAATAAAATAGCGACATTCACAGCCGTTCATGGTCTGTTACGCACTGGACTGCCTGGAGTTACGTCGTTCATGGATTTCTTTGGCCCGCACCTGCTCGCCTACGTCATTGCCACGCTGCACTTTCTCGGAACGCTCGCCGCGATCCACGCAGTACTGACCGTGCGCACCGCACAAGGCTCGATTGCCTGGGCGTTGTCACTGATGTTCATGCCCTACCTGACGCTGATCCCCTACCTGATTTTTGGCCGCAGCACCTTCGACGCGTACATCCAGGCCCGTCGCCAGGCCAACCAGGAAATGCATACGGCCATCACCGAATTGAACTGGCGCCCCTGGGTGGAGGAAGCGCTCGCGGCGCGCAATTCCAGCGCCTATGCCTCCTTGCGCGCCATGCCCAAGCTGGGCCGCATGCCGTGCCTGGCCAACAACGAAGTGCGCCTGTTGATCAATGGCGATGCCACGTTCGGCGCGATCTTCGAGGCTATCCGTAACGCAAAGACCGCCGTGCTGTTCCAGTTTTTCATCATTCACGATGACGAACTGGGCCGTCAATTGCAGGCCCTGTTGAGGGAAAAAGCCGCTCAGGGCGTGGCCATTTATGTGCTGTACGACCGCATCGGCAGTCACGCCCTGCCCCATCGTTATGTGCAAGCGCTGCGTGACGCTGGCGTGCAGGTCAAGGCATTCGCCACCCGCAGTGGCTGGCTCAATCGCTTCCAGGTCAACTTCCGTAACCATCGCAAGATCGTCGTGGTGGACGGCATCACCGGTTTTGTCGGCGGGCATAACGTAGGCGATGAATACCTGGGTAAAAAACCGCCGCTGGCGCCATGGCGCGATACCCATGTGCAGGTCGCAGGCCCAGTGGTGGCATGCCTGCAGGAGTCGTTTGCCGAGGACTGGTTCTGGGCCGCACGGGAACTGCCGCCGCTGATCCTGCCGGACGCCTACCCGGAAGACGGCGTGCTCTGCCAGTTGCTTGCCAGTGGGCCAGCGGACCCTTATGAAACCTGCTCGCTGTTTTTCGTCGAGGCCATCCATGCCGCGACCAAGCGGGTGTGGATCACCAGCCCCTATTTCATCCCCGACGAGGCGGTGTTTGCCGCCCTGCGCCTGGCGGTATTGCGCGGAGTCGATGTGCGCCTGCTGCTGCCGTCACGGCCCGACCACCGCATCGTGTATGCCGCATCCAGCCTGTACGCCAACGAAGCGGTGCGAGCGGGCGTGCGGGTGTTTCGCTACACGCCGGGCTTTTTGCATCAAAAGGTGGTGTTGGTGGACAGCGAAATCAGCGCAATTGGCAGTGCCAACATGGACAACCGTTCGTTCCGGCTGAATTTTGAAGTGATGCTGCTGACGGTGGATGAAGCCTTCGCCAGCCAGGTTGAGCAGATGCTGCTGGACGACTTTGCCCTGGCCCATGAAGTCAGCCAGGAAGAAAGCCGCGAGACCCGTCGCCTGCAACAACTGGGGATGCGCATTGCGCGCCTGATCTCACCCATCCTCTAACCACCAACACAAAATCAATGTGGGAGCTGGCTTGCCTGCGATAGCGGTGTTGTTTCAGTCGACTCATCCGGTCCTGATACAACGCTATCGCAGGCAAGCCAGCTCCCACAGTTTTGAGCTTCAGTGCCTGGTGGTCAGCGGTAGAGGTCTTCCCGCGTCCACGGCAGTTCATGCCCGCCATCGGCATGGGGTTTCACTGCCAGTATCTGGTGCAGGTTGATCCAGCCACGGGCAAATGCATAAGCGCAACCGGCCAAGTACAGCCGCCAGATGCGTAGCGCCTGTTCCGGTACCATCTTCGCCGCTGCTTCCAGGTTGTCTTCCAGGCGTTCGCTCCAATGGTCCAATGTGCGGGCGTAATGCATACGCAGGCTTTCGACATCGACCACTTCCAGCCCTGCTTCGCTGATCTCGGCGGTCATCATGGCCAGGTGCGGCAGTTCGCCGTTAGGGAACACGTAGCGCTCGATAAACTCGCCGGCGCCACGGCCTACGGGGCGGCCGTCGGTGTGCTTGGCGGTGATGCCATGGTTCATCACCAGGCCGCCTTCACGCACCGCGCCGAACAGGGTCCGGCAGTATTGCGCCAGGTTGGCGTGGCCGACGTGTTCGAACATGCCCACGCTTACGACTTTGTCGAAACGGCCGTCCTGGGGCAGGTCGCGGTAGTCGAGTAATTGCAGGTCGACCTGGTCTTCCAGGCCTTCGGCTTTCACCCGCTCCTTGGCCAGCGCCAGTTGTTCCTTGCTCAAGGTGATACCGAACACCTTGACCCCGAACTCCCGCGCGGCATAGCGCGCCAGCCCGCCCCAGCCGCAGCCCACATCGAGCAGATACTCACCCGGCTGCAGCCGTAACTTGCGGCACAGGTGGCGAAATTTGTCTTGTTGGGCCTGATCGATCGACTCGCTGCCGGTTTCGAAATAACCGCAGGAGTAGGCCATGTCCTGGTCCAGCCATAGCTGGTAGAACTCATTGGACAGGTCGTAATGGTAGGAAATGGCCGCGGCGTCAGTGGCCTTATCGTGAATCGAGCGCACCGGACGACTCTCCTCGTCGTCATCGACCAAAGCGTGACTCAACTCGTCACATACCCTGATCACTTCGGTGATGGAGCCTTCCAGCTCCAGCTTACCCTCGACGAAGGCTTCGCCCAGTGAGTCGAGCGTTGGATGGGTCAGCCTGGATACAACCGTGGGGTCCTTGACCACGATGGTGACGCTGGGCTCAGGGCCCAAGTTGAATTCATGGCCGTCCCAGAGTCGAAGACGCAGCGGTAGCTGAAGATTCTGTAAGGCCGGTGGAAGTTGCGCGAGCATGAGTAGTCCCCCCTTGTTTCAGACGTCTGCTGTGAGGGTAGACCATGCCAAACAAAGTAGGAAGCTATCGAATGAATAGCTCCCCTTCTATGGCGCTCGGCGCTCGAGCAAACCTTCCTGGACCCACTGTTTCAGCCAAGTGGCCGCTTGCAGCGACGCCCCCTCTGAATAAGTGACCGCCAGCTCAATACACAGTTCTGAAAAATTCCAGCCCATGGTCACCATACCCGACAGCGCACAGGCTTCAGCGGCTTCCAGGCTGCGGTAGTGGCAGCGGTTCTGGTTGCGCCACACCAGGCAGATTTGCGCCGGTTCCAGCGCCTGGCTGCCGGGGAAATCCGACTCATCCTTGCTGGCTCGCCAGATCGCCACCGTGTTGAAACGGCAAAGCAACTGCTGTACCGAAGGCGCCAGCGCAACCTGCAAGGTGGGCCAGTCTTCAGGCGCCAGGTGCGCCATGTCATTCAAGGTCAGCGGCCCCCCTTCGGCGGCGTCAAACGCCAAGGTGAACGCCCACTCCAGGCGTGCCAACTCAGCCAAAGGCGCACTTTGCGCAGCCATGAAATGCTCAACGATAAACATCGCAAAGCGCTCGCCCAACCAGCGCACGCTGTAATGGGCCGAGGGATAACGGCGAATGTAGGCCTCGGTCAGTGAGCAAAACTGCTCATCTCCCAGCCAATACCAGATGGCACCGAAATCATGGCGCAGTACCTCTTGCAGACGCGACAGGTAAGCGTTGTGGTAAATCGCCAGGCCGGTGTCCACATCCAATGTCGGCCCTCCCAGCAAGGTGGCGGCAAAGCCACTGTTGGCCGGGGGCGCTTCGGATAATAGATGCTGTTCAAACGCCAACTGCCAGTCGATCAGGCGCATAACGCTCTCCGGGCCAAGGCGCTGGCACCCAACTCACGGGCTTTGTTCAACTCGGTGAGTAATTCTTCGAAGGGTGGAAAATGGTCATCGCGTTCCAGTAACGTCGACACGGGGCCCAGATGTTCGAGAGTCTGCTGATACAGCGCCCACACCGGGTCGCACACTGGATGGTCGTGGGTATCGACCACATAGTCGCCATAGTCCATATGCCCTGCCAAATGCAGCTGGCGAATGCTTTCGGGTGGCAGGTTGCGAATGAAGGTCCAGGCATCAAAACCATGGTTACGTGCGCTGACGTAGACGTTGTTGACGTCCAGCAGCAATTGGCAGCCGCTCAGGTGGGCCAAGGCGTTGAGGAACTCCCACTCGGTGAATTCATCCGCCTTGGAACGGACGTAGCTTGAGACATTTTCCAGCACCAGCGGCCGTTGCAAGACGTCCTGCACCTGACGCACGCGGCCGGCCACGTGGTAGAGGCTTTCTTCGGTGTAAGGCAGGGGCAGCAAGTCATGTAACTGGTGCGCGCTGCCACGGCTCCAGCACAGGTGATCGGAAATCCACGCCGGCTGAATGCGCTCTGCGAGCTGTTTGATGTGATTCAGGTAATCCATATCGAGGGCATGTGGCCCGCCGATGGACAACGACACACCGTGCATCACCAAGGGGTAACGTTCGGCTATCGCGTCCAGGTAGTACAAGGCCTTGCCGCCCTGCACCAGATAATTCTCGGAGATCACTTCGAACCAATCCACGGCCGGCGACTGTTCAAGGATCTGGTGGTAGTACTCACTGCGTAAACCCAGGCCGTAACCCAGACTTGGAAGGGACGCGGACATGACTCACTCCAGGGCAAAGTGTCCGCAGCGGTAGCAGGCAGCCGCCGCGGTTGCACTTGTTTGCCGGTTACTCGCCGACTTTACCGCCAGCGGCGTCGCAGGCCGATTTGGTCATGGCCTTGAAGCCCATCCCTTTACACTCGCCCTGGCCCTTGCACGCGTGGTCCTTGGTTTTGCAGTCGTTCATGCCTTTGCAGGAGGTCACGCCGTAGCAGTGAACGGTGGCGTCTGCCGCTTGTACCTGGGTGGCCACACCCGCGAACAGAGAAGCAGCGGCCATTGCGAGGGCGGCACCAGCAGCAGCGGATTTAATGCTCATTGTTGTATTCCTCATGATCAGTAGTGGAGCCGGTCCGAACGGATTGTTCAGTCTCGACACAGCACTAGAGTGAGGCCTCCTGTCGGCGTTACAGCCGTGAGCAAATATTTCTGAAATTATTCGTCGAGTTTCAACAGCGGCTCCTGGAAGCGCAGTAAACGCCCGGCGTTCCCCAATACCAGCAAGGTGCTGAGGTTATGCAGCACCGCCGCGATCATCGCGCCCGCCGCCCCCAGCCAGCCAAATGCGGCGAACACCACAATGGCCAGTGTCCAGCCCAAGCCAATGATCACGTTGACCTGCAACGTCTGCCGGCACTGGCGACTCAAGCGCACACAGGTGCCCAGGCGGCGCAAGTCGCTGCCGATCAACACCACGTCCGCCGAGGCCAGGGCGATGTCCGCACCGCCCGCGCCCATGGCCACACCGACCACGCCGGCCTTGAGCGCCAGGGAGTCGTTGATGCCATCGCCCACCACCATTGGCCTGAAGCCACTGCTGATTTCGCCCAACACGCGGTTGAGCTTGTCTTCCGGCAGCGCTTGGGCTTCGACATCACTGATGCCCACGTCCAGCGCCAGACTGTCGGCCACGCTTTTGCGGTCGCCGGTCAGCAGCAGTTGGCGGCCCAGGCCCAAGTCACGCAGCTCTTGCAGGGCCTGGCGCGCTTCGGGTTTGACGCTGTCGGCCAACAGCAGCCAGGCGAGGAACTCGCCGTTCAACGCCAGCCCGGCAATCGGGCCATCATGGGTGGGCACGGCGGTGGTGACGATGCCCAACTGTTCAAACAACTCCGGCCGTCCCAGCGCCGCTTCGCCCTGCTCGGTCTGGGCGACCACGCCCAGGCCCTGACGCTCGCGAATGTCGCTAAGCACCCGCATCTGCTCCTGGGTCGCCAACCCCGCCAACGCTCGGCTGACCGGATGACTGCTTGCCGAACCGAGGCTGGCCGCCAGGTTCAGCAGCTTTTGGCGATCCGGCGCGCTTGTCTCGATGGACTGCAAGCGCAGGGTGCCAAAGGTCAGGGTTCCGGTCTTGTCGACCACCAGCGATGTCAGGTCGGCCAGTTCTTCGAGGAACGCCGAGCTGCGAATCAGGATGCCATGGCGCGCCGCCACGGCAATCCCGGCAATCGCCGTGGCCGGTGCCGACAACACCAAAGCACAGGGACACGCTGCCACGAGCACCGCGAGCATCGCCTGGGCGTCATTGGTGACAAACCAGGTGACGGCTGCCAGCAGCAACACCAGCACCATGTAGCTGCCGGCGTAACGCTCCAGCAGCCGGGTGATCGGCGGCTTGGACCGCTCGGCGTTCTGCATCAGCGCAATAACTTTGCCCAACGTCGATTCGTTACCGGTACGCGTGACCTCAAGGCGCAGCAGGCCATCGAGGTTGATCGCCCCACCAAACACCTGCACGCCCACGCTGGCTTCCAACGGCACCGACTCGCCGGTGATCGGCGCCGTGTCCAGGCTCGCCTGGCCGGACAACACCACGCCATCGGCCGGCACGCGGTCACCGGCACGCACTTCGACGATATCGCCGGTGTTCAAGGTGCCGTTATCCACTTCGGTGATGGTCCCGTCCGCCTGCACCAGGCGTGCGTGGCTGCGGGTGAGTTTGCCCAGGGCATGGATCGCTTCCTGGGAGCCAATAACGCTGCGCTCTTCCAGCACATGGCCAAAGATCATGATGATCGGCAACAACGCGGCGGTGAGCAGATCGCCCGTGGCCCAGGCGCCGAGCATGGCCAGGGCGATCAATTGGTCGGTGATGCCGTGCAGGCTCGGAAAGCGCAGGCTGTACCAGGCCGAACGCATCACCGGCACCGCCACCAGCAGGGATGCCACGCCCAGCAGCAACTGGCTGACGCCGCTCTGGTCGGGCGCGAGCCAGCGCCACACCAGGCCCAGCACGAGCAAGCCCAGGGCGAGCATCGCCAAGGTCAATTGCCGGGCAGCGCTGCGCTGTTCGGCAGAGGTCAGCATGGGTGCGCTCATTGTTCGGCTCCCTGGATGATCAAGCGGGAGTCGTCTTTGGGATCGACGGTGGTCACTGAACCGGCCTGGCCGAGAATCTTCGGCAAGCGTTCACGGTACAGGCGCAACAGCAAACCGGGATCTTTGACCTGGGCCAGGCTGGCAACGGTAGCAGTCTGCGCCTGGGCATTGGCCAAGCGCTCACTGGCCTGGGCATGGGCGACTTGCACCTGGCGGTCAGCCTCCTGGTTGGCGGTCTGGGTGAGTTTTTCCGCTTCAGTGCGGGCGTTGGCCACGGCTTTATCAGCCTGCTGGCTGGCGGTCAGTACCGCGTTGAATGCATTTACCGCAGGCCCAGGCAGGCTCGATTGCACATCGACGCGGGTGGCTTCGATACCCAGCCCCAAGCCGCTGGCCGCCAACTCCGCCAGGCGTTTGTTGATGCCTTGCACTAGGTCGCCGCGCAGCCGCTCACGCCGTTCGGCGGCGCCATTGTCGCTGCCGATCAGTTCCGGGCGGGCTACCAGGATGGTGTCCAGATCCCGCGCTGCGGTGAGGGCCACGGCGCTGCGTGTCACCAGTCTGTCCAGGGCAGGCAGCACGTGGTCGCCCTGCAACACAAAGGCGTAGGGCTCGGTCACCTTGTAGAACACCCGCACGTCCAGTTGAACCACCCCGGCATCACCGGTCAGCAGGTAGCCGGAACCGGCCAGGGCATCGCTCAACGGCGTGGCGAAACTGGCCACGCGATCGGCCTGCAGCGCCGCATCGGGACGCAGCAGGTTTTCCACCCTGCGTTCGATCACCCGGTCGGCCGCTGGCAGGAGGACGACTTGTTCGAAAGGCTGCGGCCAGGCCAGCAACAACCCGGCGTTCTGAATGCGATCGAGGGCGCCAAAATGCAGGACCACGGCGCGATTCTGCGGGTCAATCTGGCGCACATTGGAGAAGGCCCAGGCCAACGCCGCCAATACGGTGACCGCGTAGAGTGCCAGGAACGTCAGGCGCCCGGCCTGGATCCACGGGCTGTCCGGGCTTTCAGGCTCGCTCATGGCTGCAGGTCCTTCGGCCCATCCACTAGGGCGCGGAACGGCGCGGCGTCGGTGCGCAGGATGATCTTGGTCCCCGGCGTGACCACCGTGCCCAAGGTATCCAGCGAGCGCAGCAGGTTGTACAGCTGCGGATTGCCAGCGTAGGCGCGGCCATAAATCTGCGCGGCTTCAACCCGCGACTGCGCTTCGATGTCGGCGGCTTTCACAGTGGCATCGGCCTGCATGATGCGCGCATCACGCTCGGCAGCGGAGCGGATCTGCGCCGCTTCGCGCTTGCCCACGGCGGTGCGTTCGGTGGCGATGGTTTCACGCTCGGCGCGCATGCGGTCAACCGTGGCGGTGAGGGTCACCGATGGCAACGTCAAACGCTCAATGCCGACCTGCGCCACGCGCACGCCGTAGGTGGCGAGCAATTGTTGGTCAATTTGCTGGCACAACTGCGCTTCGAAATCGGCGATGCGCACTTGGCTGGCGTCGGTGTTGATCAAGCTGGACAGGTCAAAACTGGCCGCCGTGGTTTCCAGCGCCGAGCCGACAAAGGTGCGAATCTGCCGCGCCGCCTCATCCGGCTGGTTCTGCACCGCACGCATAAAGCGCTGCACGTTGTCGGCATCGCCCTGCACCTGCCACGCCACATAGGCCTGCACAATAATCCGCAAGCCATCGCGGGTGCCCACATCCTGCAGGCCGCTGGAGGTGGTGCGCAGACGCAGGTCCACCGGGATCGCCGCTTCGAACGGTGCCGGCCAGCGCCAGCCCAGGCCCGGCTCCAGCAGCACGCGCGCGGGGTTGCCGAAGCGGGTAATCACCGTGGCCTCACCGGAACGCACTTGCACCAGGCTTGCCGCTGCCACGGCAAACAGCACCAGCAACACCGCCCACGCCATGCGACGCCAGGGAAAAGGCCCGGCCGCCTGCTCATCGCCGTGATGGTGATGGTGGTGGCCGTGATGGTGGTGATGACCGTGATCATGATCGTGGGAATGAACGCTCAACAGACGAACTCCTTATTGAACGGCTTTGCGCGGCGCCGACGGGTCGGCGGGCAAGGCAAAAGAACGCAGATCGATCGTCGGCGCACTGTCGGCACCCAAACGATGATCCAGAATAAGCAGCTTGGCCTGGGCCAGGCCCTGGCTCAGTTGGCCCAGGTACTGTTCCAGCACGAAGGCTTGGCCCGCAGCGGCGTAGGCTTTTTGTTCGGCGGCAAAGCGCAGGTTCGCTGCTTGGGCGCCGGCATTCACTTCGCGGGCGCTGGCCTGGGCCTGATCGCGGGCGGTGCTGGCTTGAAGCAGCGCCTGGTTGGTCTGTTCGCTGGCGGCACCGCGTTCACGGGCGATCAGCGCCTGGGCGCCGATCTGCGCGGCCTGTACACCGTGATAAGCATTGGCGGCACCGGCCGGCGGGTGGATCGCCTCGACCACCGTGGCGAGGATTTCCACTCCGCTGTCGAGGGTTTGCAGGTCGGCTTGCACGCTGCGACCAATCTCGTCCGCGAGGCTGGTGCGCTCTTCCCCGAGCAATTCATCCAGGGTGCGCGAGGCAAAATCGTGCACCAGGATGCGGCTGGCGGTGCTGCGGATCAGGGTCGGGATATCCGCGCTGTTGTAGGTGGCGGCAAGCGCAGCCTGATCGGTGAGGCCGATGCGGTAGACAAAGCGCACGTCCATGTTGACGATCTGGAAGCCCTGCTTGTCGCCACTGCTGCTGGCAATGACCTGGGATTTGTCATTCACATGGCTGGCGTCCCACAGGCGGTTGGCGATCAACGGCGCCGGGCCTTCGGCTGCGGCCAGCTGCGATGTGGCGGCGTCACTGACGCTGGTCGCCAGCTCATGCACCACGCCGTTTTCCACGTTCAGCACGCGGCCCAACGGCCACGGCAAACCGGCATGCAGGCCGGGGCCGAACACCTCGACCGGTTTACCAAAACGCTCGTAAATCCCACGGCCTTGCAGGGGCACTTCATGCACACCGGTCAGCGCCCAACCTACCGCCAGCACCACCAGCAACACCGGGAAAAAAGCCCGGCGCATGTAGGTAAAGGCCCAGATCTGGCGCAGGTCGATGCCAAAGCGGTTGTGCAATTCATGCTGCAACGCCAGCAAGGGCTGAGGCGGCCAACGCAGCAGGCCGGCAATGAAACTCTGCGCCATCAAGCGCGGCTCAAGGCGCGGCTGGCGCGGGCTGAACAGCGAGAGCACGCCCCGGAGCAGGAACTCCAACGCTACCAACGCTGGCAACAGCCCGATGAGAGTGGCCAGGCGCAGCGGCCAGACCGACTCCGCATTGGCAAACAGCAGGCAGATCGCGCTGAGCACCAGACAGATAATTGCCATCCGGCTCAACTGCGCCAACTGTGAGGCTTCCGGCCATTGGGCAGCGGTTTCCTGGGCCAGGCGGCGTTCGAATACCAGCAGGCCAAACGCCAGGGCCAAAGCGAGCGCTGCGCCAATACTTGCCGATTGCCCGATGGCAGCAGCGGGCAACCCCAGGTTCCAGAACTGCAGGATGCTGACCAGCGCCAGCAACGACCAGCCGCCCAACCACAGCACCGGTGCGCCAATCTGCGCCAACAGGCCGTTGCCGAACCGGTTGATCAGGCCCTTATGCCAGGGTGTGGTCTCGATGGATTGTTCGACCGCTTCACCGCTCGGCGCTTCCAGCACCTGGGCACGCCAATCGGCCACCCACCAGGCCGACTGCAAACCGGCCACCAGCAGCAGCAAGGCCGACGCGCAGTTGATCAATACCACCGGCCAGATCGACAGCGGGGCAAACAACGCTACGAACAGCGCCAATATCCAACCACTGAGGGCCAGGGTTGTCAGGCCGATACCGGCTTGGCGCAATCGACGGGCGTGGAACAACCCCTGCTGAAAACGCGCGAGGCCTTCAACCGAAGCCCCGTCAGCCTCTAGATCCACTTGCATCTGCTCAACGCCCACTTGTACACAATTCGTTACGATATAACACGAAGCGTGAAATTTTTGTTCGCTTTTGAATTCACCCTGAATCCCTTGTGGGAGGGGGCTTGCCCCCGATAGCAGTGTGTCAACCGACTGATTAGTTACTGGTACACCGCAATCGGGGGCAAGCCCCCTCCCACATTTGTTCTCATGGTGTTCTTCTGAGTGTGACTAACCCCCTATAAACACGAGCCATCACTGGTGTCGGCTGCGATTAGTCGGCACACTCCAAAACAGTTTTTCGCGGGTTCACGGACAAGGAAGCGCCACCCCCCATGATTTCCATCTACCAACTCAAACCGCGTTTTCAAAACCTGCTGCGGCCTCTCGTGCAGCGCCTTTATGACAACGGCACCACCGCCAACCAGATCACCGTGCTGGCCGGGGTTGTTTCCCTGCTGGTGGGGCTGTTGATCGCGGGCTTTGCCCAACACCTCTGGCTGTTTGCACTGATCCCGCTGTGGATGATTGTGCGCATGGCCCTCAACGCCATCGACGGCATGCTGGCCCGGGAATTCGGCCAACAGTCGCGCCTCGGTGCTTATCTCAATGAACTGTGCGATGTGATCGCCGACAGTGCGCTGATCCTGCCCTTTGCATTGATCCCCGATGTGAGCCTGGCGCCGGTGCTGCTGGTGACGCTGCTTGCGGTATTCAGCGAATACGCCGGAGTGCTGGGGCCGATGGTGGGCGCGTCGCGCCGTTATGACGGGCCCATGGGCAAGAGCGATCGGGCGTTCGTACTCGGGGTGCTGGCCACGGGCGTGGCGCTGGGCTGGCTCGGCGCCGGTTGGGTGGAGGCGGTGATGTGGCTGGTCGCCGCCCTGCTCGCCTATACCTTGGTCAACCGGGTGCGTCAGGGCCTCAAAGAACAACAATCTCTCCCTTCTGCATAAGGATTTTGCGATGCGCGAACAGCAACAGCACACCTTCAGTACCCATGATGGCGTCGAGCTTTTCTATCGGCACTGGCCGGCCACGGCAAGTGCCGGGCCGCGCAAGGCGATCCTGTTGTTCCATCGCGGCCATGAGCACTCGGGGCGTATTGCCCACCTGGTGGATGAACTGGGCCTGCCTGAATTCGACTTCTTCGCCTGGGACGCCCGTGGCCACGGCCAATCCCCAGGCGAGCGCGGCGACAGCCCCAGCTTTGCCACCAGCGCCCGCGATGTGCAGACTTTCTGTGACCACATCAATGCCACCTACGGGATCGAAGAGGAAGACATCGCCGTCATCGCCCAAAGCGTCGGCGCGGTGATCGCGGCCACCTGGGTTCATGATTACGCGCCAAAAATCCGCGCGCTGGTGCTCGCCTCGCCAGCCTTCAAGGTCAAGCTGTACGTGCCCTTCGCCCGCCCCGGCCTGGCACTGATGCGCAAGTTTCGTGGCAACTTTTTCGTCAACAGCTACGTCAAGGCCAAGTTCCTCAGCCATGACCCCGAACGCGTGGCGTCCTACGACAGCGATCCACTGATCACCAAGGCCATTTCGGTGAATGTGCTGCTGGGCCTTTACGAAGCGGCCGACCGGGTTGTCGCCGACGCCCAGGCGATCCAGGTGCCGACCCAACTGCTTATTTCGGGCTCCGACTTTGTGGTGCACCGTAAACCCCAGCAGCAGTTCTTCGACCGCCTCGGCAGCCTTAAAAAAGAGCTGCATATCCTCCCCGGCTTTTTTCACGACACCCTCGGCGAACGTGATCGCGCCGTGGCGGTGACCAGCGCCAAGCGCTTTATCTTGCAGAACTTCGCCCACCCGCTGGACCGCGCTTCTTTACTGGATGCAGACAAACTTGGCGCCACGTGCGCCGAATCCGAATCTCTCGCCGCGCCGTTGCCACGCAATTCATTGCGCGACCTGTACTGGCGCATGACCCGCGCCAGCATGGGCCTGGGCAAGAACCTTTCGGATGGGGTGAAGCTGGGCTTCGACACCGGTTTCGATTCCGGCAGCACCCTGGACTACGTGTATCGCAATAAGCCTACCGGCAAGGGCGGGCTGGGGCGGATGATCGATACCAACTACCTCAATTCCATCGGCTGGCGCGGTATTCGCCAGCGCAAGCTTAATGTCGAGGAACTGCTGCGCCTGGCCATGGCCAAGCTGCGTGATGATCACCGCGAAGTGCGTATCGTCGATATCGCCGCCGGCCACGGCCGTTACATTCTTGAAGCTTTGCAGGGCGTCTCGCCGTTGCCGGAGTCGATCCTGCTGCGCGACTACAGCGATATCAATGTGCGCGACGGTGGCGCGCTGATTCGCGAAAAGGGTTTGGGGGACATCGCTCAGTTCGTCAAAGGCGACGCGTTCGACCGCGCCGACCTGGCCGCCCTGGACCCCAAGCCAACACTGGCCGTGGTGTCCGGCCTGTACGAATTGTTCGCCGATAACGCCATGGTCGGCGGCTCGCTGGCGGGCCTGGCCGAAGCCGTGGAGCCAGGTGGTTACCTGGTCTACACCGGGCAGCCGTGGCACCCGCAGTTGGAGCTGATTGCCCGTGCGCTTACCAGCCACCGTGAGGGCCAGGCTTGGGTGATGCGCCGGCGCAGCCAGGCGGAAATGGACCAACTCATCGAAGCAGCGGGCTTTCGCAAGATCACCCAGCGCGTGGATGAGTGGGGCATTTTCACCGTGTCCCTGGCACAGAAGATCTGAACATGCGCGAACCCGGTTTATTGAAACCTGCGGTGCTTTGGCTGCTGCTGTTGGCGCCGCTGTTTTTCAGCACCTATGGCTTTGCCACCTGGGTCACCAGCCAGCGCAGCGACGTCGGCACCCTGGTGTTCGGCTGGGAAACACACATGCCGTTCTGGGCATGGACAATCGTGCCCTACTGGTCCATCGACCTGCTTTACGGCTTCTCGTTGCTGCTACCCAACACGCGTCATGAGCTCAAACAACATGCACTGCGCCTGCTGAGTGCGCAGGTGATTGCCGTGAGTTGCTTCCTGCTCTGGCCTCTGCGCTTCACGTTTGAGCGGCCGGAACTGGATGGTGTATTCGGCTGGTTGTTTGCAGTGCTGGCCGGTTTTGACAAGCCCTTCAACCAGGCGCCTTCACTGCATATCGCGCTGCTGGTGATCTTGTGGGTCATGTACCAGCGGCACACCCAGGGGATTTGGCGCTGGGTGGTGCATGGCTGGTTTGCGCTGATCGGCATCTCGGTGCTGACCACTTATCAACATCACTTTATCGACTTACCCACAGGCGCCCTCGCGGGGTGGTTGTGCGTGTGGTTATGGCCGGTGGAACACCCGAGCCCATTGTTGAGTGCCCGGTTAACGCGCGATACCCAACGCTGGCGCCTGGCTGTTCGCTATGGGCTGGGCGCGATAGTACTGCTGACGCTGGGTTTGGTACTTCGCGGCGGCTGGCTGTGGTTGCTGTGGCCAGCGGTTTCCCTCGGCTTGATCAGCGCCAACTACCTGGTGATCGGCGCGCCGGGCTTTCAAAAACGTACAAATGGCCGCCTGGCGCCTGCCGCTCGCTGGCTGTATGCGCCTTACTTGGCAGGGGCGTGGACCAATTCGCGGCTGTGGACACGCAAACATCCACAGCCGGATCTGATTGTGGATAACGTCTGGCTGGGGCGTGTTCCTACAACCTCTGAGCAAGGCCCGTTCAAAGCCATTGTCGATCTGTGTGCCGAACTGCCGATTAATCCACAGGGCCGTGCTTATGCCTGCGTGCCGGTACTGGACCTGATCACCCCGACAGCCGACGAATGCCTGAAGGCCGCGCACGCCATTGAACGTTTGCGAACGAGTGGCCCCTTGCTGGTGTGCTGCGCCCTCGGTTATTCCCGTAGCGCCACTGCTGTCGCCGCCTGGCTGTTGACCACCGGGCGCGCCGCAACGGTTGACCAAGCACTGGCTATTATTCGTACAGCACGGGCCACTGTGGTCCTGCACCCCGCACACCGTAAAGCGTTGGAGGGTTTGCACCATGCCCGCTGATATGGAACTCCAGGTAGTCGCCAGCCTGCTACGTCGTGGCCGTTCCCTGGATCAGTTATCCACAGGCCTGACGTTGCTCGGCGTACTGTTCGGCCTTGCCCAACTGTTGTTGGCCAGTATTTCGACGACCTGCCTGCTGCTGGCCCTGTGGATGATCGTGCTGGGCCTGCTGCAAAAATACTGGGCGCTACGGGTGGCCTTTGACGCCGATCTGTTCGCCTTGCTGGCCCGCGACGTTACCCGCACCCCAGACCTTGACCAGGCCCTGCAAACCCTCGGCCTGCAATCGTCCAAGCGAGCCGGTCGGCCATGGACTGAACGCCGTCGCGGCGCTCTCAAACTGTTGCGTAAACAAGCCTGGCTACTGGGCGCGCAAGCGCTGCTGACCCTGGGCGTCATCCTTGCCAGCCCTTGGCTGCCTTTTGCCGGATAAGGAATCCTCATGTTCGAACCCGTGGTCGCCACGCTGATTACCTCCATGGCCCGCACCGTCACCGGCGCTCGCAGCCTGTGGCTGGGGTGCGCGCCAGTGCCGGTGCAGCGCATCTATTTCGCCAACCACAGCAGCCACGGCGACTTTGTGCTGGTGTGGGCGTCGCTGCCGCAGAACCTGCGCAAGTTCACACGCCCGGTGGCCGGCAGTGATTACTGGAACAAGAGCGCGTTGCGCCGCTACATCATCAACCGCGTATTCAATGGTGTGCTGATCGACCGCGAGCGCAAAGAGCCTGTGGATAACCCACTGATGCCCATGCTCGCGGCCCTGGAAAGCGGCGATTCGTTGATCATCTTTCCCGAAGGCACGCGCAATCTGGAGGATGGCTTGCTGCCGTTCAAAAGCGGCTTGTACCACTTGGCAAAGAGTTACCCACAGGCCGAATTGGTCCCTGTGTGGATAGCCAACTTGAACCGGGTCATGCCCAAGGGTCGCGTATTGCCATTGCCGTTGTTATGCACCACCAGCTTCGGTGCCCCCCTGCAATTGGAAGAAGGCGAAGACAAAGCCGCCTTCCTCGCCCGCACTCGCGACGCCCTGCTCGCCCTTGCCCCGGAGCATTCCTGAGATGGATAGCCAAACCCTGATGTTATTTGGCGGCATCGGCGCGATCCTGGTCATCGCCTCGCTGATCGGCCTGATCCTCAAGCTGCGCACCCGTGGCAGCCCGAATGCAGTGATCGACAACCTCAACGCCCGCATCAACGCCTGGTGGGTGATGGTGGTGGTCATCGGCATCGCCTTCTGGCTCGGCACCGGCGCGGTGATCCTGCTGTTCTACGCGGTGTCGTTCTACGCCCTGCGCGAATTTCTCACCCTCACCCCGACCCGGCGCAGCGACTACCCGGCCCTGGTGGCCGCGTTTTACCTGGCCCTGCCGCTGCAATACCTGCTGATCTACGCCGACTGGTATGGGCTGTTCTCGATCTTCATCCCGGTGTACGTGTTCCTGCTGCTGCCGATCCTCGCCTCCCTGGGCGGCGACAGTACGCACTTTCTGGAACGGGCATCGAAGGTGCAATGGGGGTTGATGATCGCCGTGTTCTGCGTGTCTTTCGTCCCGGCGCTGCTGACATTGGACATACCGGGTTACGAAGGCCGTAACCTGCTGCTGATCGCCTATCTGGTGATCGTGGTGCAACTGTCGGACGTGCTGCAGTACGTGTGCGGCAAGCTGTTCGGCAAACACAAGATCGCGCCCAACCTGTCGCCGTCGAAAACCGTGGAAGGTTTTGTCGGCGGGATCCTGTTGTCGTCGCTGATCGGCGCAGCGCTGTGGTGGACCACACCGTTCAATCCCTGGCAATCATTCCTGATCGCGCTGCTGATCAACTTGCTGGGGTTTGCGGGAGGGATTGTGATGTCGGCGATCAAGCGTGACCGCGGGGTGAAAGACTGGGGACACATGATCGAAGGGCACGGCGGGATGCTGGATCGGCTGGATTCGGTGTGCTTTGCGGCGCCGATCTTCTTTCATCTCGTGCGCTACTGGTGGACCTAACCCACCCCTTTCTCAAACCCGATGGAGATCAAATGTGGGAGCTGGCTTGCCTGCGAAGGCGGTGGTGCAGTAACAGATGCAGCGACTGACACGCCGCCCTCGCAGGCAAGCCAGCTCCCACAGGGGATATGCGCCTACCTGTAGGTTTTATGGTGCTTTCAATACCTCTAGCCAGTGATCTCGATATAGCTAGACTCTCCGCCTCCGGTCGCACCCGATAGCCAGCCCCAAACGAAACTCAGGGTAGTGCGCCCGGCGTGATCAACACCTACCGTGCCTCGTGACCACCCTGCGAGCAGCTCCCCGTCCAGGGTGACGCACTGATAAAGCAGCTCGATAGTATCTGGGCCGGTCACCCGTCCGACCTGCGTGCCCACGCGAATTCGGCCACCTTGGTAAGTGCTCGAAATCACGTCGTCTTCGATCTGGTAATGAAACACGGTGCCGGTACCGTACAACCCTTGGGCGTTGTTGGCGACCACGAACCGGCGATTGTGCAAACGTGCGTGGACGGTAGCAGGAGGGTTTTGCATCAATACGCATCCTTGAATTGAGCGAATCCAAAACGTAAAAAGGGGCTGTTGAAAACAGCCCCTTTTGGGTACGCCAGTGAGGCTTATTCCACCGTCACCGACTTCGCCAGGTTGCGCGGCTGGTCAACGTCGGTGCCCTTGAGCACGGCGACGTAGTACGACAGCAATTGCAGCGGGATGGTGTAGAGGATCGGCGACAGGGTGTCGTGGATGTGCGGCATGTTGATGACGTGGGTGCCTTCACCGTTGGTCATTCCGGCCTTCTCGTCAGCGAAGACGATCAGTTGGCCGCCACGGGCGCGTACTTCCTGCAGGTTGGACTTGAGCTTCTCCAGCAGTTCGTTGTTCGGCGCCACGGTGACCACTGGCATGTCGTCATCCACCAGGGCCAACGGGCCGTGCTTCAGCTCGCCGGCCGGGTAGGCTTCGGCGTGGATGTACGAGATTTCCTTGAGTTTCAGCGAGCCTTCCATCGCCACCGGGTACTGCGCACCACGGCCGAGGAACAAGGTGTGGTTCTTGTCGGCGAACAGCTCGGCGACTTTTTCCACGGTGCCGTCCATGGCCAAGGCTTCGCCCAGGCGGGTCGGCAGGCGGCGCAGTTCTTCCACCAGAGTGGCTTCGACACCGTCGGCGAGGGTGCCGCGTACTTGGCCCAGTGACAGGGTCAGCAGCAACAGGCCCACCAGTTGGGTGGTGAAAGCCTTGGTGGAGGCGACACCGATTTCACGACCGGCCTGGGTCAGCAGGGTCAGGTCGGATTCACGCACCAGGGAGCTGATGCTGACGTTGCAGATCGCCAGGCTGCCGAGGAAGCCCAGTTCCTTGGCGTTGCGCAGGGCGGCCAGGGTGTCGGCGGTTTCGCCGGACTGGGAAATGGTCACGAACAGGGTGTCGGGCTGCACCACCACCTTGCGATAGCGGAACTCGCTGGCGACTTCGACCTGGCATGGGATGCCGGCCAGTTCTTCCAACCAGTAACGCGCCACCATACCGGCGTGGTAGCTGGTGCCGCAGGCGACGATCTGCACATTGCGCACTTTGGCGAACAGTTCAGCGGCTTGCGGGCCGAAAGCGTTCACCAACACTTGGTTCTGGCTCAGGCGACCTTCCAGGGTGCGCTGTACCACGGACGGCTGCTCGTGGATTTCCTTGAGCATGAAGTGGCGGAATTCGCCCTTGTCGGCGGCTTCGGCACCGTCGCGGTATTGCACGGCTTCACGTTCCACGGACTGACCGTTCACGTCCCAGATCTGCACGCTTTCACGGCGGATGTCGGCAATGTCGCCTTCTTCCAGGTACATGAAGCGGTCGGTCACTTGGCGCAGGGCCAGTTGGTCGGACGCAAGGAAGTTCTCACCCAGGCCCAGGCCAATTACCAATGGGCTACCGCTGCGGGCGGCCACGACGCGGTCAGGCTGGCTCGCGCTGATCACGGCCAGGCCGTAGGCGCCGTGCAGCTCTTTGACCGTGGCCTTGAGGGCGGTGGTCAGGTCGCTGTGGTCCTTGAGCTTGTGGTTGAGCAGGTGGGCGATCACTTCGGTGTCAGTGTCCGAGGTGAAGACGTAGCCCAGGCCCTTGAGTTGTTCACGCAGCACTTCATGGTTTTCGATGATGCCGTTGTGCACCACCGCCAGGTCGCCCGAGAAGTGCGGGTGAGCGTTACGCTCGCACGGAGCACCGTGGGTGGCCCAACGGGTGTGGGCGATCCCTAAGCGACCTACCAGCGGCTCACCGGCCAGGGCCTGGTCCAACTCGCTGACCTTGCCCGGGCGGCGCATACGCTCCAGCTTGCCGGCGTTAGTGAAGACGGCCACACCGGCGCTATCGTAGCCGCGGTATTCGAGGCGCTTGAGGCCTTCGATCAGGATGGCAGTAACGTTACGTTCGGCGACTGCGCCAACAATTCCACACATGGTGCTTCTCCTAGATGATTGCCGCGCATATCAGCGTAATGCCGCGGGCTTGGATCTGGTCGCGGGCCTCGAGCGGCAGGCGATCATCGGTAATAAGGGTATGGACGCTGCTCCAGGGCAGTTCCAGGTTGGGAATCTTGCGGCCGATCTTGTCGGACTCGACCATCACCACCACTTCACGGGCGACCTCGGCCATGACGCGGCTCAAGCCCAGCAGTTCGTTGAAGGTGGTGGTGCCGCGCTGTAAATCAATGCCATCGGCACCGATGAACAGCTGGTCAAAGTCGTAAGAACGCAGGACCTGCTCGGCGACCTGGCCCTGGAACGAATCCGAATGCGGGTCCCAGGTACCCCCGGTCATCAACAGCACCGGTTCATGTTCCAGTTCGCTCAAGGCGCGGGCCACGTTCAGGGAGTTGGTCATCACCACCAGGCCCGGCTGATGGCCCAGTTCGGGGATCATCGCGGCGGTGGTGCTGCCGCTGTCGATGATGATGCGCGCATGTTCACGCAAACGCTTCACGGCCGCACGGGCGATGGCGCGCTTGTAGACCGAGATGGGCTGGGCAGCGTCACCCACCAGCTCTTGGGGCATAGTGATTGCACCGCCGTAGCGACGCAGGAGCAAGCCGTTACTTTCGAGGGCAGCAAGGTCCTTGCGGATGGTCACTTCCGAAGTTTCGAAATGTTTGGCCAACTCGTCCACGCTGACTTCGCCCTGTTCGTTGAGCAAGGTCAGGATATTGTGGCGTCGTTGGGGGGTGTTTCGTTTCGACATGGTAGTGATAAGTTTCGTTTCGAAAGATAACGAAGGCAATCAAAACCTATTGGTGAAAGATCGTCAAGCGGGGCATGCAATATTTTTAAGTCACAAATCAATTGTGGGAGCTGGCTTGCCTGCGATAGCGGTTTGTCAGGCGACATCCATGCTTAATGTCAGACCGCTATCGCAGGCAAGCCAGCTCCCACAGGAGGGCGTATCAACCTATGGAGTTGTGGATAACTCAGGTCTTCTTGATTTTGACCGGGCGTTTCCAGCCGTCGATGTTGCGTTGGCGAGCCCGGGCAACCGCCAGTTGGGACTTATCCACATCCTGGTTGATGGTTGAGCCCGCTGCGGTGTTGGAACCATCGCCGATGGTCACCGGAGCAACCAGCGAGTTATTGGAGCCGATGAACACGTCTTCACCAATGGTGGTCTGGTACTTGTTGGCACCGTCATAGTTGCAGGTGATGGTGCCGGCACCGATGTTGGTGCGGGCGCCGATGACGGCATCGCCCAGGTAAGTCAGGTGGCCGACTTTGGCGCCTTCGCCCAGGTGAGCGTTTTTCAGTTCGACAAAGTTCCCCACATGGGCCTTGGCCCCCAGCTCGCTACCCGGACGCAAGCGCGCAAACGGCCCGGCATCGCTGCCCTCGCCCATCACCGCACCGTCGATATGGCTGTTGGCCTTGACCACCACGCCTTTGCGCAAGGTGCTGTCCTTGATCACGCAGTTCGGACCGATCACCACACCGTCTTCAATGATCACGCGGCCTTCGAGGATCACATTGATATCGATCAGGATGTCGCGGCCCACCGTGACTTCGCCACGTACATCGAAACGCGCCGGGTCTCGCAGGGTCACGCCCTGGGCCATCAGGCGCAGGCCTTCGCGCAGTTGATAGTGACGTTCCAGCTCTGCCAGTTGTTTGCGGTCGTTGGCGCCCTGCACTTCCATCGGATGGTGGGGCTGCTCGGTGGCGACCAGCAGGCCATCGCTGACGGCCATCTCGATGACGTCGGTGAGGTAATACTCGCCCTGGGCGTTGTTGTTGGACAGGCGGCTCATCCAATCGGCGAGCTTGTTGGCAGGCACCGCGAGAATGCCGGTGTTGCCTTCAGTAATCGCGCGCTGGGCTTCGCTGGCATCTTTGTGTTCAACGATGGCGGCCACCTTGCCGTCGGCGTTGCGCACAATGCGGCCGTAGCCCGTAGGGTCATCCAGCTCAACGGTCAGCAGGCCCATCTGGCCAGGCACCACGTGCTTGAGCAGGCGTTGCAAGGTTTCCACTTCAATCAGCGGGACATCGCCGTAGAGGATCAATACCGTGTCTGCGGTGATGAAAGGCACAGCCTGCGCGGTCGCATGGCCGGTGCCCAGTTGCTTGCCTTGCAATACGAAATTCAGATCGTCCGCGGCCAGACGCTCGCGAACCAGGTCTGCACCGTGGCCGATCACCACATGAATACGCTGTGGGTCCAACTGCCGGGCGCTGTGGATAACATGGCCCAGCATGGAGTTGCCGGCAACCGGATGCAGTACCTTGGGCAGGGCTGAACGCATGCGGGTGCCCTGGCCTGCGGCGAGAATGACGATTTCAAGAGACATGAATGGCTACCAATCCTGGGCGGTCCGGGTTCAGACCAAAGAAGTGTTTTGCAAAAAAAGAAAAAGGGTAGCCGAGGCTACCCTTTTTAATCAATCACGCATCAAGCAAAACGGCGTGGCCGCTTACTTCTTGCGGATCTGCTGGAGAGTACGCAGCTGGGCTGCGGCCTCGGCCAGACGGACTGCAGCAGCGCTGTAGTCGAAGTCTGCGCCTTTTTCGTTCAGCGCCTTCTCGGCAGCCTTGACGGCTTCCTGAGCGGAGGCTTCATCCAGGTCGCCAGCACGTTGCACGGTGTCGGCAAGTACCTTGACCATGTTCGGCTGAACCTCGAGGAAACCACCGGAGATGTAAAACACCTCACGTTCCCCGCCTTGCTTGGTCAGAGTGATCGGACCTGGCTTCAAGCTTGTGATCAGCGGGGCGTGACCCATGGCGATACCAAGATCACCCAAGTCGCCGTGCGCTGTTACAAACTCGACCAGACCGGAGAAAATTTCCCCTTCCGCGCTGACGATATCGCAATGGACTGTCATAGCCATCTGATTGCCTCAACCTGATGAGCGCCCGTTTCCGGGCGCCAGGATTACAGTTTCTTGGCTTTCTCGATCGCTTCTTCGATGCCGCCGACCATGTAGAACGCTTGTTCTGGCAGGTGGTCGTAGTCACCGTTGAGGATGCCTTTGAAGCCAGCAATGGTGTCTTTCAGGGAAACGTATTTACCCGAAGCACCGGTGAAGACTTCAGCCACGAAGAACGGCTGCGACAAGAAACGCTGGATCTTACGAGCACGGTTTACCAACTGCTTGTCGGCTTCCGACAGCTCGTCCATACCCAGGATCGCAATGATGTCCTTCAGTTCTTTGTAACGCTGCAGCACGTACTGAACGCCGCGAGCGGTGTCGTAGTGCTCCTGGCCGATCACGTTCGGGTCCAGCTGGCGCGAAGTCGAGTCGAGTGGATCGACCGCTGGGTAGATACCCAGGGAAGCGATGTCACGGGACAGAACGACGGTAGCGTCCAAGTGGGCGAAGGTGGTAGCTGGCGACGGGTCGGTCAAGTCATCCGCAGGTACGTATACCGCTTGGATCGAAGTGATCGAACCTTCCTTGGTCGAAGTGATACGTTCTTGCAGAACGCCCATCTCTTCAGCCAGGGTCGGCTGGTAACCTACTGCAGAAGGCATACGGCCCAGCAGTGCGGATACTTCAGTACCGGCCAGGGTGTAACGGTAGATGTTGTCGACGAACAGCAGAACGTCGTTACCTTCGTCACGGAATTTCTCGGCCATGGTCAGGCCAGTCAGGGCTACGCGCAGACGGTTTCCCGGCGGCTCGTTCATCTGACCGTAAACCAGTGCCACTTTGTCCAGAACGTTGGAGTCCTTCATCTCGTGGTAGAAGTCGTTACCCTCACGAGTACGCTCACCAACACCTGCGAACACGGAATAACCGCTGTGCTCGATGGCGATGTTACGGATCAGTTCCATCATGTTTACGGTCTTGCCTACACCGGCACCACCGAACAGACCGACTTTACCGCCTTTGGCGAACGGGCAAACCAGGTCGATAACCTTGATGCCGGTTTCCAGCAGGTCGTTGCCGCCCGCTTGTTCTGCGAACGAAGGTGCTGCGCGGTGAATGCCCCAGCGCTCTTCGGTGGCAATCGGGCCAGCTTCGTCGATCGGGTTGCCCAGTACGTCCATGATCCGGCCCAGGGTCGCTTTACCGACCGGTACGGAGATGGCAGCGCCAGTGTCGACAACGTCCAGACCGCGCTTCAAGCCTTCGGTGGAACCCATCGCAATGGTACGAACTACGCCGTCGCCCAGCTGCTGCTGAACTTCCAGGGTAGTTTCCGCGCCTTGTACTTTCAGCGCGTTGTAGATGCTCGGTACGCTGTCGCGTGGAAATTCCACGTCGATAACGGCGCCGATGATTTGAACGATACGTCCGCTACTCATAGCTGGATCCTCTGAATATTTGAACCGTTAAACCGCGGCAGCGCCGCCGACGATTTCCGAGATCTCTTGGGTGATCGCAGCCTGACGCGCCTTGTTGTAGATCAGCTGCAAATCGCTGATCAGATCACCGGCGTTATCGGTAGCGTTTTTCATCGCGATCATCCGCGCCGCTTGTTCAGCTGCGTTGTTCTCGACCACCGCCTGGTACACCTGCGACTCCACGTAGCGCACCATCAAGCCGTCAAGCAGCTCTTTGGCGTCTGGTTCGTAGAGGTAGTCCCAGTGGTGCTTGAGTTCCTGATCCGGAGTCGCCACCAGTGGAATCAATTGCTCCACGGTTGGCTGCTGGGTCATGGTGTTGATGAACTTGTTGGATACCACGGAGAGGCGGTCAATACGGCCTTCCAGGTACGCATCCAGCATCACCTTCACACTGCCGATCAAATCATTGATCGACGGCTCTTCACCCAGGTGGCTGATAGCTGCAACGACGTTACCGCCGAAGTTGCGGAAAAAGGCCGCACCCTTGCTACCAACAACACACAGATCAATCTCGACGCCGTTTTCGCGGTTTACCGCCATGTCCTTGACCAGGGCCTTGAACAGGTTGGTATTCAGACCACCGCACAAACCACGGTCACTGCTCACTACCACATAACCCACACGCTTGACGGCGCGGTCGATCATGAACGGGTGGCGGTATTCCGGGTTGGCGTTGGCCAGATGCCCAATTACCTGGCGGATACGCTCCGCATAAGGACGGCTAGCAGCCATGCGCATTTGTGCCTTGCGCATTTTGCTGACCGCCACTTTTTCCATGGCGCTGGTAATTTTTTGCGTGCTTTTGATGCTCGCAATCTTACTGCGAATCTCTTTTGCGCCTGCCATGTAACACCTATCAGGTTAGCAAGCGGGAGCCTTGCGGCTCCCGCTGCGGCTTACCAGGTTTGGGTGGCCTTGAACTTCTCGATACCGGCTTTCATGCCAGCGTCGATATCGTCATTGAAGTCACCCTTCACGTTGATCTTCGCCATCAATTCGGCGTGATCGCGGTTGAAGTAAGCAATCAGCGCTTGTTCAAAGCTGCCGACCTTGGCGATTTCAACGTCGGTCAGGAACCCACGCTCAGCGGCATACAGCGACAACGCCATGTCAGCGATCGACATTGGGGCGTATTGCTTCTGCTTCATCAGCTCGGTAACGCGCTGACCATGCTCAAGTTGCTTACGGGTCGCTTCGTCCAGGTCAGAAGCGAACTGTGCGAATGCCGCCAGTTCACGATACTGAGCCAGAGCGGTACGGATACCACCGGAGAGCTTCTTGATGATCTTGGTCTGAGCGGCACCACCCACACGGGATACCGAAACACCGGCGTTCACTGCAGGGCGGATGCCCGAGTTGAACATGGCCGATTCCAGGAAGATCTGACCGTCGGTGATGGAAATCACGTTGGTCGGAACGAACGCGGAAACGTCGCCAGCCTGGGTTTCGATGATCGGCAGTGCGGTCAGGGAACCGGTTTTGCCGGTCACTGCGCCGTTGGTGAACTTCTCTACGTATTCTTCCGAAACGCGGGATGCGCGCTCCAGCAGACGGGAGTGGAGATAGAACACGTCGCCTGGGTAAGCTTCACGGCCTGGAGGACGGCGCAGCAGCAGGGAAATCTGGCGGTAAGCCACTGCTTGCTTGGACAGATCGTCATAAACGATCAGCGCGTCTTCACCGCGGTCGCGGAAGAATTCACCCATGGTGCAACCGGAGTACGGTGCCAGGAATTGCAGCGCAGGAGATTCCGAAGCACTGGCAGCCACGATGATCGTGTTGGCCAGGGCGCCGTTTTCTTCCAGCTTGCGAACTACGTTGGCGATGGTCGATTGCTTCTGACCGATGGCTACGTAGACGCAGAAAATGCCGCTGTCTTTCTGGTTGATGATCGCGTCGATGGCCAGAGCGGTTTTACCGATCTGACGGTCACCGATGATCAGCTCACGCTGGCCACGGCCGACCGGGATCATGGCATCGACAGCCTTGTAGCCAGTCTGTACAGGCTGGTCTACCGACTTACGCCAGATCACGCCTGGAGCAACTTTCTCGACCGCGTCGGTCTCGGTGTTGCCCAGTGGACCTTTACCGTCAACAGGGTTACCCAGTGCGTCGACTACGCGACCCAGCAGTTCCTTACCAACCGGAACTTCCAGGATGCGGCCTGTGCACTTGGCGCTCATGCCTTCAGCCAGACTGGTGTATGCGCCCAATACAACGGCACCTACGGAGTCTTGCTCCAGGTTGAGGGCCATACCGTAGACGCCGCCCGGAAACTCGATCATCTCGCCGTACATTACGTCGGCCAGACCGTGAATCCGCACGATGCCGTCAGATACGCTGACGACAGTGCCTTCGTTACGGGCTTGGGAGGTCACATCGAGCTTGTCGATGCGGCCCTTGATAATTTCACTTATTTCGGAAGGATTGAGTTGCTGCATTGCTCTGCTGCCCCTTCAAACTCAAGATTTCAATGCTTCGGCAAGTTTCGCGATTTTGCCGCGAATCGAGCCATCGATAACCAGGTCGCCGGCACGGATAACAACACCACCAATAAGCGATGCGTCCTCCGAAGCTTGCAGGCGCACTTCCCGATTGAGTCGTGCACTGAGAACCTTGGCGAGTTTGTCTTGCTGTTCTTGGTTCAATGCGAAAGCACTGGTCACTTCAACGTCTACCGATTTCTCTGCTTCGGCCTTGTACAGGTCGAACAGAGCGGCGATCTCCGGCAATAGCGGGAGACGGTCGTTTTCGGCAATGACGTGGATGAAGTTCTGCACCTTCACATCAAACTTGTCGCCGCACACTTCAATAAAAGTGGCGGCCTTGTCTGCGCTCGTCAGGCGCGGGGCCTTGAGCACGCGCTGCATGGTGTCGTCTTGCGACACTGCTGCAGCCAGGCCGAGCATGGCTGACCAAGAGGCCAGCTGCTGGTGGGCCTGGGCGTGCTCGAAGGCTGCCTTAGCGTAAGGTCGGGCCAACGTGGTCAGTTCTGCCATGATCGCCCTCGCTTAAATTTCAGCAGCCAGTTTGTTAACCAGCTCCGCGTGCGCGTTTTGATCGATTGTGGCACCGAGGATCTTCTCAGCACCGCCAACGGCCAGAGCACCCAGTTGGGCACGCAGCGCGTCTTTGACACCGTTCAGTTCCTGTTCGATCTCGGCATGAGCCGAAGCCTTCACACGGTCAGCTTCGACGCGGGCTTTTTCAACAGCCTCTTCGACGATCTGGTTACCGCGTTTCTTGGCTTGCTCAATGATCTCGGCTGCCTGTGCTTTAGCTTCGCGCAGTTGCTGACCCACTTTCTCGTGGGCCAACTCCAGGTCGCGAGCTGCACGGCTGGCAGCGTCCAAACCATCCGCGATCTTCTTCTGACGTTCGTGCAAAGCCGCGATGACCGGAGGCCACACGAACTTCATGCAAAACACTACAAAAATGAAGAACGCAACGGATTGGCCAATCAGGGTTGCATTAATGTTCACGCCAACACCTCGCTCATTCGTTGTCCATCACCCCAATCACTCGAAAATTCGAGTGATTAGCCAGCGAGTTGACCAACGAAGGGGTTCGCGAAGGTGAAGAACAGTGCGATACCAACGCCGATCATGGTCACGGCGTCGAGCAGGCCGGCGACGATGAACATTTTAACTTGCAGCATTGGGACCATTTCTGGCTGACGCGCTGCGCCTTCCAGGAATTTGCCGCCCAGCAGGCCGAAACCAATGGCAGTACCCAGGGCGCCCAGGCCGATCAACAGTGCAACAGCGATAGCGGTTAGACCAACTACAGTTTCCATCTTTCCTCCCGACTTTTACGTCGTATGGTTTAGGTTTTTTAGATTTTAAAGCGGTAAAACAAATCGTTTCATAGCCCTGTTGGGCCACCTTCCCGTTTGACCGGGAAGGACATCAGACTAGTCGAGACTGGTCTTAATGGTTCTCTTCGTGCGCCATCGACAGGTAGACGATGGTCAGCATCATGAAGATGAAGGCCTGCAGGGTAATGATCAGGATGTGGAACACAGCCCACGCCCACTGCAGAACTACGCCCAGGCCGCTAAGCCAGAGCAGGCCGCTGCCGAACATCACAGCGATCAGAATGAACACCAGCTCGCCGGCATACATGTTGCCGAACAGTCGCAGAGCCAGGGAAATCGGCTTGGCGATCAGGGTGACGAATTCCAGCAGGAAGTTCACCGGGATCAGCAGGGCTTGAACGAAGATGTTCTTGCTGCCGAACGGGTGCAGGGTCAGTTCGCCGATGAAGCCGCCGATGCCCTTGACCTTGATGCTGTAGAAAATGATCAGCGCGAATACCGACAGAGCCATGCCCAGTGTGGCGTTCGGGTCAGTGGTGGATACGGCGCGGAATGGAATGTGCGGGTCGCCGGAGATCGCCATGGCCAACTGAGGAATCCAGTCCACCGGGATCAGGTCGACGGCGTTCATCAGGAACACCCAGACGAAGATGGTCAGTGCCAGCGGTGCAATCACCGGGCTACGGCCATGGAAGCTGTCTTTCACGCTGCCATCGACGAATTCGACCAATACTTCAACGAAGTTCTGCAAAGCACCTGGCTGACCGGAAGTCGCCTTCTTTGCCGCCATGCGGAAAATCAGGACGAAGATCAGACCCAATGCGACCGACCAACCCAGAGTATCCAGGTGGAAAGCCCAGAAACCCATTTCTTTGGCTTCTGCTGCGGTGTGGGCAAAGCCCCAGCCGCCATTAGGAAGCTGACCGAAGGTCAGGTTCTGCAAGTGGTGCTGGATATAGCCCGAAGCGGTTGTTTCTGCCATGGTTGCCTCAAACGCCCTAAGGTTTCGAAAGTCTTGTTTTCATTAGCAGGGGAGCGAACCAGCTGACCAGTTGGGTCAACACGAAGACGCCGAATACAGCCAGCGGCGCCAATGGCTTCACACCTGCAAAGGTCAGTGCAAACAGCACTGCCGTCAAAATCAGTTTCCCTGCTTCGCCGGCATAAAAAGACCGGACGATAGCCTGGGCTGCTCGGGCGCCGGAAAACCGAAAGGCCCTGTGAGCAAAATACATATTGGGCAGCAAGGCTATCAGGCCTCCGCAGAGTCCTGAATACCCGGCTACGACTCCATGCCAATACCAAAGCGCCAATGCGGCGATCAGCAAAATGACAAATTGAGCCAGTAGAACCGGAAAAACAGCCAAGCGATGGAACGGCAACGTGTTTGGCGTGCGGGTTTCCATCACTCTTGCTCCTCAATGGTCGGCTGCCGGAAATCAATAACTTGGCATAATTTGTGCCGACAAAATGCGCGCAGAGTATAGGGGCGGTTCAGCCCCTATTCAACTGTCGGGTAGTGATTTCCGATCACGCGCTACATAAGCAAATGTTTCAGCGGATGTGGGCAAGGACGCCTTGAAGCTCGTCAAGGGAGTTATATCCGATGACCAATTGCCCTTTGCCCTTCTTGCCGTGACGAATTTGCACCGCAGAGCCCAGGCGCTCGGCCAGGCGCTGCTCGAGTCGCGCGATATCCGGATCAGGTTTGGCGGTTTCCACCGGTGCAGGTTTGCCGCTGAGCCATTGGCGCACCAGCGCTTCAGTCTGACGTACGGTCAGGCCTCGTGCGACAACGTGTCGCGCCCCTTCAACCTGTTGATTTTCCGGCAAACCGAGCAACGCACGGGCATGGCCCATTTCCAGGTCGCCGTGGGACAACATGGTCTTGATCACTTCCGGCAGCGCGATCAAACGCAACAAGTTGGACACGGTGACGCGGGACTTGCCCACTGCCTCGGCCACTTGTTGCTGGGTGAGCTGGAATTCCTGCTGCAAACGCTGCAACGCAATCGCTTCTTCGATCGGGTTGAGGTCTTCACGCTGAATATTCTCGATCAGTGCCATGGCGATCGCGGTTTCATCCGGCACGTCGCGCACCATCGCCGGGATAGTCTCCTTGCCGGCCTGCTGGCTGGCACGCCAGCGGCGCTCCCCGGCGATAATCTCAAAGCGGCCACCGCCAATGGGGCGCACCACGATGGGCTGCATCACTCCCTGAGCCTTGATCGAGTTGGACAGTTCTTCCAGGGCCTGGGGGTCCATGTCCCGACGTGGCTGGTATTTGCCGCGCTGGATCAGGTCCAGCGGCAAGTGCTGCAGCTCGCGCTCGTCGGCCTGCACCGCTTGTTCTTCAAGCGATGTGACGGTCGGACCACTCAACAGTGCATCCAGTCCACGTCCGAGACCTCGTTTCTTGACGGCCATGGGGATTCCTTAAGTTGGCTGGGCTGCAGCGGTGCGTGAATTACGGCGTTGGCGGCGAACCATCTCGCCAGCCAATGCCAGGTAGGCGATGGCGCCACGCGAGGATTTGTCGTACGCCAGCGCCGGCATGCCATAGCTTGGCGCTTCGGCCAGACGGATGTTGCGTGGAATCACGGTGTCGTACAGCTGGTCACCGAAGTGTTCCTTGAGCTGCGCCGACACATCGTTCATCAGGCTCAGGCGCGGGTCATACATGGTCCGCAGCAGGCCTTCGACTTTCAGGTTCGGGTTGAGCAACTCGGCGATACGCTTGATGTTATCCACAAGGTCGCTCAAGCCCTCAAGGGCAAAGTACTCGCACTGCATGGGGATAATCACCCCATCGGCAGCAACCAGCGCGTTGAGCGTGAGCATCGAAAGCGACGGCGGGCAGTCGATCAAAATGTAGTCGTAATTTTCACGGATAGGCGCCAGGGCGCTGCGCAGACGGCTTTCTTTCATCTGCATTTCCAGCAGCACCACTTCCGCCGCGGTCAGATCGCGGTTGGCCGGCAGCAGTTGGTAACCGCCGTGCTCGGAATAGTGCATGGCCTGGGCCAGGTCGCATTCGCCAATCAGCAAATCGTAGACCGAGTTTTCCAGGCCGTGTTTATCCACACCGCTACCCATGGTGGCGTTGCCCTGTGGATCGAGATCGATCAGCAGCACCCGACGCTTGGTCGCGACCAGGGATGCTGCGAGGTTGATACAGGTGGTGGTTTTACCCACGCCACCTTTCTGGTTCGCTATCGCGAATACCTTAGCCATTCTTGCTTGTGTTCCCAATCATGCCGTGCGGCGCAGTATCAGCAGATGGCGTTGGCCTTGGCAACCAGGTACGGCCAAGGCGTGTTCGCTATCGAGGTGGAAGTCTGCCGGCAATGCTAACAGCTCGTCGCTTGGATGGACGCCCTTCATTGCCAGCCAGCGCGTGTCGCGATCGCCAAGGTGGCGGGTCCAGTTGCTGAAGTTCTCCATGCTGCTGAACGCCCGGGAAACAATTCCGTTGAAGGGCTGTTCAGGCGTGAAGGCTTCGACGCGGCTGTGGATAACTTGCAGGTTGTCCAGCTTGAGTTCGAGTTTGACCTGGGTCAGGAAGCGGGTTTTCTTGCCGTTGCTGTCCAGGCAGGTCACTTGCGACTCGGGAAACAGAATCGCCAGCGGAATACCGGGCATTCCGCCGCCGCTGCCGACATCCAGCCAGCGACCATTTTCGATGAACGGCATAACACTAAGACTATCGAGCAGATGGCGCGAGACCATTTCGTCCGGATCACGCACTGCGGTCAGGTTGTAAGCCTTGTTCCATTTGATCAACAGGGCCAGGTAGCCCAGCAGTAGCTCATGCTGGGCTTCGGTCAGCGCAACGCCCAACTGGCGCGCTCCTGTGGATAACTCTTCGGCGTGTTGCGAGGTGACCAACGAACTCAAGCGCTTTGCTCCAACTGACGGCCCGCGCCGCGTTTTTTCAAATGAATCATCAACAGCGAGATGGCTGCCGGGGTGACGCCAGGGATACGTGAAGCCTGCCCGAGGGTTTCCGGACGAGTTATCCCCAACTTGCTTTGGATTTCTTTCGACAACCCGGAAATCCCGGTGTAGTCGATATCCACAGGCAGCTTGGTGTCTTCACTGGCGCGCAGGCGAGCAATTTCGTCCTGCTGGCGATCAATGTAACCGGCGTACTTGGTCTTGATCTCCACCTGTTCGGCAACTTGTGGGTCTTCAGCGCCCTGGCCTGTCACTTCGACCAGACCAGCGTAGTCGATTTCCGGACGGGAAAGCAGGTTGAGCAAGTTGTACTCATGGGTCAACGGCGTGCCGAATTTTTCTGCGATGGCGTCGCCCTGCTCCGTACCCGGGCGAACCCAGGTACTTTTCAGACGCTGTTCTTCGAGCGCAATGCTTTCGCGTTTTTTGCAGAAGGCCGCCCAGCGGGCGTCATCGACCAGGCCCAGCTCGCGACCTTTTTCGGTCAAGCGCAGGTCGGCGTTGTCTTCGCGCAGGATCAGACGGTATTCCGCCCGAGATGTGAACATCCGGTACGGTTCCTGGGTACCCAGGGTAATCAGGTCGTCGACCAATACGCCGATGTAGGCTTCATCGCGACGCGGGCACCAGCTGTCTTTGCCCTGTGCACGCAATGCTGCGTTGGTCCCGGCCAGCAAACCTTGGGCCCCGGCTTCTTCATAACCGGTGGTGCCGTTGATTTGGCCGGCGAAGAACAGGCCACCGATCACTTTGGTTTCCAGGCTGTATTTCAGGTCGCGCGGGTCGAAGTAGTCGTACTCGATGGCGTAGCCCGGACGCACGATGTGCGCGTTTTCCATACCGCGAATCGACTGCACGATCTGGATTTGCACATCGAACGGCAGCGAAGTGGAAATTCCGTTGGGGTACAGCTCGTGGGTGGTCAGGCCTTCGGGTTCGATAAAGACCTGGTGGCTTTCCTTGTCGGCAAAGCGGTGGATCTTGTCTTCGATCGACGGGCAATACCGCGGGCCAATGCCTTCGATCACCCCGGAATACATCGGCGAACGATCAAGGTTCGCGGCAATGATTTCGTGGGTACGGGCGTTGGTGTGGGTAATCCAGCAGCTGACCTGTTTCGGGTGCTGTTCTTTGGAACCCATGAACGACATGACCGGGATCGGCGTGTCGCCGGCTTGCTCGGTCATCATCGAGAAATCCACAGAACGCCCATCAATGCGTGGCGGGGTCCCGGTTTTCAAGCGGCCGACGCGCAGCGGTAGTTCACGCAGACGTTTTGCCAGGGCGATCGACGGCGGGTCACCGGCACGGCCACCGGAATAATTTTGCATACCGATGTGGATAAGTCCGCCCAGGAACGTGCCCGTGGTCAGTACGACCGAATCTGCATGAAAACGCAGACCCATTTGCGTAACAACACCGCGTACCTGGTCCTGCTCGACGATCAAGTCATCGGCGGCCTGCTGAAATATCCACAGGTTCGGCTGGTTTTCCAGGGTTTCGCGTACCGCAGCCTTGTACAGGATACGGTCGGCCTGAGCCCGGGTAGCACGTACGGCCGGGCCTTTACGGCTGTTGAGCACGCGAAATTGAATACCACCCTTGTCGGTGGCCATCGCCATTACCCCGCCAAGGGCATCGATTTCCTTGACCAGATGGCTTTTGCCAATCCCGCCAATTGCGGGGTTGCAACTCATGGCACCGAGGGTTTCCACGTTATGCGTCAGCAACAGGGTTTTTACACCCATGCGTGCTGACGCCAGTGCTGCCTCGGTACCGGCATGACCGCCGCCGATGACGATCACTTCAAAACGGGAAGGGAAATCCACCACGCACCTCGTGCCTGCTTATGTAGGTAATCAGGAATTGTTTGTTGAAAGGGTTTTAGAGCTTTGCGGGCAAGTATAGGGACTTAGGGCTTCCTAAAGAACCCTTTGCACAAAATTTAACCAGCTGTGGATGAATCACAGGCAATAGAAATTAAAAGAGAGAAATTTATTAAATCTTTGTTTTTATGTTTATTTATACTGAGCAACATTTCTGTGGATAGATCTCTACAGGCCTTTATTTACAATGTGTACAGAGATTCAAAACGTTGTGATCATCTGCCAATGAGGCCCTTGGATAAGTGCTTTAAGCCTGTGGGTTAAACGACTGGTTATCCACAGATGGGTTTTTACGCAGGTTTCACGCCCTGTTATCAACTGGGCACAGGAGCGGTTATTCACAGGGCTTAATCCACAGAAACGGCCGATTTCGTCCACGGCAAAGCTGGGAATTAATTCCGGGTGGGACGAAAACAGATCTATTGTGGGAAAACACTGGGCCAGTTAATAATAGCGATTATCATTAACCTGCCTTGTCGCGCCTATGCCTCCCTCCTCACATACCGCAGCGGTCCAGCACATCTATGAACAGCACCATTCGTGGTTGCGCGGATGGCTCAAGGGAAAATTGCATAACGCCAGCGATGCAGCCGATGTGGCCCACGACACGTTCGTGCGCATGCTCGGTGGACGACATGCGGCGCAGATCCTCGAACCACGGGACTATCTGGCCACCATCGCCAGGGGCCTGGTGATTGATCGGTATCGCCGGCATGCCATCGAGCAGGCCTACAGGCAGACCCTGGCAGAGCGTCCTGAAGCCACGGCTATCAGTGAGGAAGACAAGGCAATCATCATCGAAACCCTGGTGGCTGTGGATAAAGCGCTGTCTGGGCTGGGTGAGCGTGCACGGCGAATTTTCGTGCTCGCACAGATTGAAGGGCTGACTTATCAACAGATCGCCGATCTACTGCAGGTATCGCTGACCACGGTGAAGAAACACATGATCCGTGCCCTCACCGAGTGCTCCCTGATCATGGCCAGCCGGTAATGGTCAGCCCTGACCGCAAGACGTTCGAGGTCGCTGCCAGTTGGTATGTGCAATTCCAGTCGCAATCACCGACGCCCGCACAACATCAAGCCTGGCAGCAGTGGCTTAATCATGACCCGTCCCACCAGGCGGCTTGGGACCAGATGGAGCAGTTGCAACGCAGCCTCGGTGGCCTGCCCCCGGATCTCACACGCCGCGCGTTATCCACCACGCAACAGCGGCGCCAGGTACTCAAGTGGATGCTGGTGCTTGGCGGCAGTGGCTACCTGGGCTGGAACGTCCAGCAACATACGTCGTTGGGTAACGCATGGGCTGATTACCGCACGTCGGTGGGCCAGAGGCGGCGCATCGAGTTGGCGGATGGCACGCAGATCAATCTCAATACTCATACCGCTATCGATGTGGCCTTTGATGGGCACCAACGTTTGATCCGTCTGCGCGAGGGTGAAGTACTTATCCACACCGGCACACGGGGTGGGCACTTACCGTTTTATGTAGAAACTCACCAAGGCCGCGTCCAGGCGCTGGGCACTCGGTTTACTGTGCGCCAACTGCCGGACGCCACGCGGGTGGGCGTCTTGGAAGAACGGGTTGAGATATCCCCCGGCGACCAACCCGAACTTCGCCGCACTATTGGCGCGGCTGAGAGCGCAGAGTTTGATCGGCGCAATGTGCGCCCTGCCCAGCGATATGGCGGTGTACAGGCCGCCTGGGTCGATGGCCAACTGATCGTGCTCGATGCTCGGCTGGGAGAAGTTATCGATGAGTTGGCGCGCTATCGGCCGGGCGTATTGCACTGCGACCCAGCCTCTGCGGGCCTACGCGTTTCCGGGACCTTCCGTCTGGACTCAACCGATGCCGTCCTCGCTAACCTGCAAGCGAGCCTGCCGATTCAAGTGAAATACTTTACGCGCTATTGGGTGTCGGTCACCCGGATCGGCTAATCGAAAAATAATCCACAGAGGGGTTATCTTTTTTTGACCTGGTGCGGCCCTACAGGTAATCACGACGCTACCTTCAGGGCTTACTCACCTATGCGCCTTCCCACCCCGCTCCGCAAACGACTTTCCTGCCATGGCATGACGTACGGTCTGCAGTTCATCACCGCTACGACCGGTGTGTTGTTATCCACCACCGTCATGGCCGCCAGCGCAACGCAACACTTTGCCATTGCCGCAGGCCCGCTGGACAACGCCTTGAGCCAGTTTGCCGCCAAGGCCAATGTGATTCTGTCCTTCTCGCCACAGCAAACGGCGCGTTTGAATACGCCAGGGCTGCAAGGTGACTATTCGGTGGACCAGGGCTTTGCGCTACTGTTGCAGAACTCGGACCTGCAGGCGGTCGCACAGGCTCCCGGCAGCTATGTATTACAGGCGGCACCTGCTGGCCAATTGACCTTGGCCCCTACCACCGTGAGCGCCTATCAACAGGGCGGCTTCAATCAAGAGATCGCCGGGGATGTAGGCTACAAGGCTCAGAACAGCCGGATCGGCACGAAGACCAGCACACCGCTGTCCGAGACCCCGCGTTCGGTGTCCGTTGTCACTGGCCAGCGTATCAAGGACCAGAAGTCCCAGACCCTGACAGAAGTGCTGGGCTACGTACCGGGAATCTTCGCCCCACCGTTCGCGGCGGGCGACGGCTTGGCAGGCGATCTGTTTTTCATACGCGGTTTCAACGCCACGGATTACGGTTACGGCCTGCTGCGAGATGGCCTGCGAGTTCAAGGCAATCGATACGACACCACCAGCGAACCCTACGGCCTGGAACGGGTCGAGATTTTCCGCGGTCCTTCTTCCCTGCTCTACGGTGAAAACGCACCCGGTGGCTTGGTTAATCTGGTGAGTAAACACCCGACTGCAACCCCGCAAGGCGAGGTGCAGGTGAGTTATGGTTCGAATAATCGACGCCAGTTGGCTGTGGATATCTCGGGCCCGCTCAACGACAGTGACACTGTCCTGGGCCGGGTGGTGATGCTGGGGCGTAAATCCGACACACAGATCGATCACGTCCCGGACGATCGTCTGTATATCGCGCCATCCCTGACCCTGAACTTCGACGACTACAACACCCTGACGCTGCTGGCCAACTACCAGAAAGACCATACCAACCTGGAACTTGGCCTACCCGCCGCCGGTACGCTGCTTACAAATCCCAACGGGAAGCTGTCCAAACACACCCTGCTGGGCAATCCGGACTGGAACACCTTTGAACGCGAAGCGTGGAGCACCGGCTATGAGTTCAGCCACAGCTTCAATGATGACTGGCAGTTCCGTCAGAACTCGCGCTATATGCAGTCACGCATCAACCGACACGAAACCTGGCCTGGATCATTGAATAACGGTGGCTTCGGCACCCGGCTGAACATGAACGCCTATGACCGCTACAACAAGTCGATGGTTTATTCCCTGGATAACCAGCTCGAAGGCAAGTTTCAGGTGGGCGGCCTGGAAAACACAGTGCTATTGGGCGCCAGCTATGACCGAACCTCGTTCAATCAAGACTGGGATGCGGGTTTCGCCGGCACCATCGATGTGTATAACCCAGTGTACCTGCGCGACCCGCTCACTCCCCTGGCAGTGCAAAACACTTTGCTTGAACAGCAGATGAAAGGGGTTTATGCACAGATCCAAAGCAAATACGAGCATTGGCTCTTTCTGCTCGGAGGCCGCCAGGATTGGGTCGACAGCGACTACCGTGACAAGGTCAAGCCATCGAGCAATATCAACTCACAGGATCGTAAATTCACTTACCAGGGCGGGGTGATGTACCAGTTCGACAACGGCCTTACGCCGTATGTCAGCTATTCCACCGCGTTTGTCCCCGTGCAGCAGATCTCCAACGCCGGCTCGCCGTTGAAACCGATCACCAGCAGCCAATACGAAGTGGGCGTTAAGTACGAACCGATCGGCTGGGATACGGCGATGACCGTGTCGGTGTATGACCTGCGCAAGCAGGACGATACCTACCTCGATGCCACCACCAACAGCTATCGCCAAGTCGGTGAAAGTCGCGCCAAGGGCGTGGAAGTCGAGGTCAACAGTAACATCAGCTCCAACTTCAACGTGACGGCAGCCTATACCTACACCGACGCCCGGATAACCAAGGATTCGGCCACTTCGCTGGTAGAAGGCCGTCAGATGACAGGCGTGCCGCGTAACCAGGCTTCGGTGTGGGGCAAATATCGCTTTCTCGACGGCCAACTCAAGGGTTTCTCCGTGGGCGGCGGGGTGCGCTATTTCGACAGTACCTTTTCCTACACCTCGCCTACGCTCTACGGGAAGCTGGACGCAGGTAGCGTCACCTTGGTGGATGCGGCACTGGGTTATCAGATCAACCCACACTGGTCGGTGGACCTGAACGCCAAGAACCTGTTCGACAAGGAATATGTATCCGGTTGCAACGATGCGGGGCGTTGCTATTGGGGCGACAGCCGTACCTTGCTCGGTACGGTGTCTTACAACTGGTAGACGGTGTGGATAACTCGGTTACTTGCCAATGCAAAAGCTGGAGAAAATCCGCCCCAGCAAATCATCCGAGCTGAAAGCGCCGGTGATTTCACCCAACAGCTGCTGCGCCTGACGCAGATCTTCAGCCAGCAGCTCCCCAGCCCCCGCCAAGGTCAGCTGGGCCCGCCCGTGCTCCAGGGCCGCGCTGGCATGACGCAACGCTTCCAGGTGCCTGCGCCGCGCACTGAAGCTACTTTCGGACGTCTGTTCGTAGCCCATGCAGGCTTTAAGGTGCTCGCGCAGCAACTCCAGACCGTCACCTGCCGATTTCGCGCTCAAGCTGATAGTGACGTGGCCATCTTCACTGGTTTCCAGGGCGATGGCTTCACCCGTAAGGTCGGCCTTGTTACGGATCAAGGTGACTTTGGCCGGGTCTGGCCGTTGTTCAAGAAATTCCGGCCACAAGGCAAAAGGATCCACAGCTTCCGGTGCAGTGGCATCCACTACCAGCAACACACGATCGGCTTCGCTGATCGCCTTGAGCGCACGTTCCACGCCGATCTTTTCCACCTGGTCGTCGGTGTCGCGCAGACCAGCGGTGTCGACCACGTGCAGCGGCATACCGTCTATGTGGATATGCTCGCGCAAGATATCCCGGGTAGTGCCGGCGATCTCGGTGACGATGGCCGCCTCGCGCCCTGCCAGAGCATTGAGCAGGCTGGATTTACCGGCATTTGGTCGGCCGGCAATCACCACCGTCATTCCATCGCGCAGCAAGGCGCCCTGCCCGGCTTCGCGCAGCACTGTGGATAACTCAGCGCGGACTTTATCCAGCATCGCCAATACGTGGCCATCCGCCAGGAAGTCGATTTCTTCTTCCGGAAAATCAATCGCGGCTTCGACGTAGATGCGCAGGCTGATCAGTTGCTCGGTCAAGTTATGCACACGCAGGGAAAAAGCCCCCTGCAACGAACGCAATGCGTTACGTGCAGCCTGTGCAGAACTGGCTTCGATCAAATCGGCGATAGCTTCGGCCTGGGCCAGGTCGAGCTTATCGTTCAAGAATGCGCGTTCGCTGAATTCCCCTGGTCTGGCCAGGCGGCAACCCAATTGCAAGCAGCGCTGCAGCAGCATGTCCAACACCACAGGACCACCGTGCCCTTGTAGTTCAAGGACATCTTCACCAGTGAACGAGTTAGGCCCTGGAAAATAGATGGCCAGCCCCTCGTCCAATACGCTGTGGTCGGCATCCAGGAACTGGCCGTAATGGGCATAACGGGGTTTCAGCTCCCGGCCGCTGATGGCCCTGGCTGCCACGCCCGCCAATGGCCCGGAAATTCGAACGATACCGACGCCGCCCCGACCTTGAGCGGTGGCGACAGCAGCGATGGTTTCACGAGGAGCGCTCATCAGCAGGTTCCAGAACAAAAGTGACGGAAAGCAAAACGCCCCACTAGGGGGCGTCTTGAGTGGTTATCCACAGAGTAAATTACGCCTCGGCTTTTTTGGTAGCCGCTTCGATTTTACGCGTGATGTACCACTGTTGAGAGATCGACAACACGTTGTTGACCACCCAGTACAGTACCAAGCCAGCAGGGAACCACAGGAAGAAGAAGGTGAAGATGATTGGCATCATTTTCATTACCTTGGCCTGCATCGGATCCGGCGGGGTTGGGTTCAGACGCTGCTGGATAAACATGGTCGCGCCCATGATGATCGGCAGGATAAAGAACGGGTCTTTGATCGACAGGTCAGTTATCCACAGCATGAACGGCGCCTGGCGCATTTCCACGCTTTCCAGGAGTACCCAGTAAAGCGAGAGGAACACCGGCATCTGTACCAGAATCGGCAAGCATCCACCCAGCGGGTTGATCTTCTCTTTCTTGTACAGCTCCATCATGGCCTGCGACATTTTCTGCCGGTCATCACCATGTTGTTCTTTCAGCGCGGCCAGTTTCGGAGCCACGGCACGCATACGCGCCATCGACTTGTAGCTGGCTGCCGACAGAGGGAAGAAAAGCCCTTTGATCAGCATGGTCAGGAAGATGATCGACCAGCCCCAGTTACCGACGATGCTGTGGATATGTTGCAACAGCCAGAAGATCGGCTGGGCAATGAACCACAGGAAGCCGTAGTCCACAGTCAATTCCAGGCCTGGGGACAACTCTTTCAGTACCGCCTGGCTTTTAGGGCCGGCGTACAGGGTAGCGCTGGTTTCAGCCTTGGCACCTGGAGCGACGGTCAACGCCGGGCCAGTGAAGCCAATGATGTAATTGCCCTGGCTGTCCTTGCGGGTTTGAACCAGGTTCGCGTCACCCTTGTTCGGAATCCAGGCGGTCACGAAATAGTGCTGCAGCCACGCTACCCAGCCACCTTGGACGGTTTCTTTCAGCGTGCCCTTGTCGATATCTTTCATCGACACTTTTTTGTACGGCTCGTTACTTGTCCACAGGGCGGCGCCCAGGTAAGTGGCGGTGCCGGTGGCGGTGCTGGAAGACGGATCGGAGCTGGCGTCACGCTTGAGCTGGGCAAACAGGTTGCCGCTCCAGGCTTTGTCGCTGGTGTTGTCGATCAGGTAAGTGACCTTCAAATCGTACAAACCGCGGGTAAAGCTGAAACGCTTGATGTAGTTGACACCGTCGAGGCTGAATTTCAGGTCGACGTTCAACTGGTTCTGGCCGTCTGCCAGTTGATAAGTCTTTTGTTCGGTCGAATAAACCGGACGACCGGTAGCACGTGCATCCGGACCATTGGTACCAGTCAGGCCGCTTTGTGCCAGATAAGTACGTTCACCGCCGTTATCAAACAGTTGGAACGGCACATCCGGATGGTCTTGGCGACGTGGATACAGCGGCAGCTTCAGCTGTGCGATATCACCACCCTGTGGGTCGATAGCCAACTCGAGCACATCCGTTTTCACGTGGATGAGGTCTTTGTTGGTGACCACTGGCGTTTCTAACGGGGCACTTGTCTCGCCATTCGCGCTGGGTACATCGGCACTCGCGGACGCATTGTTACCCAGCGGGGTGTCCGGAATAGCCGGCGCAGCCTGATTGGTAGCAACATTCTGAGTCGGCAGGGCAGCCTGACCGTAGTCCTGGTTCCATTTAAGGACCATGACATAGGACACGATTGCCAGGGCGACGATCAGGATTGTGCGTTTAATATCCATGATTACTCGGCCATCGAAGAAGAACGGGAGGTAGGGATAGGTGGAACCGGGTCATAACCACCGGGATTCCACGGATGACAGCGACCTAAACGACGAAAGGTCAGCCAGCCACCGCGCAGAAGACCATGATTTTCTATGGCCTCTAACGCGTAGCAGGAACAACTGGGGTAGAAACGACAGTGACTGGCCATCAGAGGACTAATGGCATAGCGATAAAACTGGATCGGAACGATTGCCAGTTTACGCATCAAGGCTGTCTACCCCTACAGTTTCGGTGCTGACTGCTGGTGCTGGCTTGTGGGTACGCGCCAAACGTTTCCAGAGCTTGCCGAAATGCTGAATCAATTCGGGGTTTTCTACATCACCCAAGCCTTTGCGCGCGACGATAACAATATCCCAACCAACCAGAGTGTCCTGGTGGAGGCGAAACGATTCGCGCATCAGACGCTTGAGGCGATTGCGCTCAACGGAGAGCTTTACGCTCTTCTTGCCGATCACCAACCCGAGACGGGGGTGATCAAGATCGTTGTTACGCGCAAGGAGCAGGAGATTTTTCCCCGGAACCTTGCCGGTGGGGGAGTCAAAGACTGCCTTGAAATGCCGGGGGGTTAGCAGACGCTTTTCCCGACTGAAGTCCTGACTCACCACCAGTACCGGATTATCAAACTGCCAGACGCGCACGACCTTTGGCGCGGCGACGCGACAGGACAGCACGGCCGTTCTTGGTAGCCATGCGAGCACGGAAGCCGTGAGTACGGGCGCGTTTGATGGTGCTTGGTTGGAAAGTACGTTTCATGGCGTTGTTACCTGGTTCGTCCACAACGGGCCGGAATGGCCCCCGTTTTAAGAGACCGGCGATTCTAGAGAAAGCAAGCCTCTAGGTCAATTTCCAACCAGCTTTTCCTTTAATTAGATGTCGACGGGGTCCTGACGCCCTTCTCCCCGTTTGGCTTCCATCCGACATGCCATAGATATAAAAATAAAGAAGGAAGTTATTTAAAGCTTTTCTGTAAAGCTTATAAAAGCTAGAGGCTTGATCATCTGTGGATAACTGCCTTTAGCCCTTGTTCCACGTGTTGTACAGAGAATGACAACACGGGGGAGAAGCAGTGCTCTGCCTGTGCTGCGCTATCGGATAAGCTGTGTGTGGAACCGGTAGTTATCCACAGGCTGGTTACCCACAGACTTTCGACCCCACTTGTACAACGAGCTCAGGTGGGTTTATCCACAGAGCTTATGCACAGACCACTGGTCGCATTTTTTGCGGTTAAGGCATTGATTTTGGGTGGCCTGTGAGCAACCTACATGTGGATAAGTGGACGGCTGGCCGCTACAATGGCGGCTGTTTTTGCCTCACCGGCTTTCAACTTAGGGGATATCCGTGTCAGTGGAACTTTGGCAGCAGTGCGTGGAGCTTTTGCGCGATGAGCTGCCTGCCCAGCAATTCAACACCTGGATCCGTCCGCTACAGGTCGAAGCCGAAGGCGACGAGTTGCGTGTCTATGCGCCCAATCGTTTTGTCCTCGACTGGGTCAACGAGAAGTACCTGAGCCGCGTTCTCGAATTGCTCGATGAACATGGCAACGGTCTGGCGCCTGCTCTCTCTTTGTTAATAGGCAGCAAGCGCAGCTCGGCTCCCCGCGCCGCGCCGAATGCGCCATTGGCCGCCGCCGCGTCGCAAGCCCAGGCCGCAGTGGCGCCTGTCGCCGCAGCACCTGCACCGGCAGCTGCGCCATCCAAGCCGTCCTCGCGCAAAAATGCGCCAGAGAATGAGGAGCCGTCCCGCGACAGCTTCGACCCGATGGCCGGTGCCAGCTCCCAACAGGCACCTGTGCGCTCCGAGCAACGTACTGTGCAGGTAGAAGGCGCGCTCAAGCACACCAGTTACCTGAACCGCACGTTTACCTTCGAGAACTTTGTCGAAGGCAAGTCCAACCAACTGGCCCGAGCGGCCGCCTGGCAGGTCGCCGATAATCCCAAGCATGGTTACAACCCGCTCTTCCTTTATGGCGGCGTGGGCTTGGGTAAGACGCACTTGATGCACGCCGTCGGTAACCACCTATTAAAGAAGAACCCGAATGCCAAGGTGGTTTACCTGCATTCGGAGCGCTTCGTGGCCGACATGGTCAAGGCCTTGCAGCTCAACGCCATCAACGAGTTCAAACGTTTCTACCGCTCCGTTGATGCCCTGTTGATCGATGACATTCAGTTCTTCGCCCGCAAGGAACGTTCCCAAGAGGAGTTCTTCCACACCTTCAACGCCCTGCTCGAAGGTGGCCAGCAGGTCATCTTGACCAGTGACCGTTATCCGAAGGAAATCGAAGGCCTGGAAGAACGTCTGAAGTCGCGTTTCGGCTGGGGCCTGACGGTTGCAGTCGAGCCACCGGAGTTGGAAACCCGTGTTGCGATCCTGATGAAGAAGGCCGACCAGGCTAAAGTCGATCTGCCGCACGATGCTGCGTTCTTCATCGCCCAACGCATCCGTTCCAACGTGCGTGAGCTGGAAGGCGCGCTCAAGCGGGTCATCGCCCACTCACACTTCATGGGCCGCGATATCACCATCGAGCTGATTCGCGAGTCCTTGAAAGACTTGTTGGCCTTGCAGGACAAGCTGGTGAGTGTGGATAACATCCAGCGCACCGTGGCCGAGTACTACAAGATCAAGATTTCCGACCTGCTGTCCAAGCGCCGTTCGCGCTCGGTCGCACGTCCACGCCAGGTTGCCATGGCCCTCTCCAAGGAGTTGACCAACCACAGCCTGCCGGAAATCGGTGATGTGTTCGGCGGACGCGACCACACCACGGTCTTGCACGCATGCCGCAAGATCAATGAACTTAAGGAATCCGACGCGGATATTCGCGAGGACTACAAGAACCTGCTGCGTACACTGACTACGTGATGACACCAGCGCAGCTTATTAAGGCAAGGGACTAGACCATGCATTTCACCATTCAACGCGAAGCCCTGTTGAAACCCCTGCAACTGGTCGCAGGCGTCGTCGAGCGCCGACAGACCTTGCCGGTGCTTTCCAACGTATTACTGGTGGTCGAGGGGCAACAGTTGTCCTTGACCGGTACCGACCTGGAAGTCGAACTGGTGGGTCGCGTCCAGCTCGAAGAGCCCGCCGAACCTGGCGAGATCACCGTGCCGGCGCGCAAGCTGATGGATATCTGCAAAAGCCTGCCCAACGATGCGCTGATCGACATCAAGGTGGATGAGCAGAAATTGGTGGTCAAGGCAGGCCGTAGCCGTTTCACCCTGTCGACCTTGCCGGCCAATGACTTTCCAACCGTGGAAGAAGGCCCGGGCTCGCTGACGTGCAGCCTGGAGCAAAGCAAGCTGCGTCGTTTGATCGAGCGCACCAGCTTCGCAATGGCCCAGCAGGACGTGCGTTACTACCTCAACGGTATGCTGCTGGAAGTCTCGGAAGGCATCATCCGTGCTGTAGCCACCGACGGTCACCGCCTGGCGATGTGCTCGATGCGTGCCGATATCGGTCAGCCGGATCGGCACCAGGTGATTGTTCCACGCAAAGGTATCCTTGAACTGGCGCGTTTGCTCACCGAGCCGGACGGCAACGTCAGCATCGTGTTGGGCCAGCACCACATTCGTGCCACCACCGGCGAGTTCACCTTCACCTCCAAGCTGGTCGACGGCAAGTTCCCGGACTACGAGCGTGTGTTGCCTAAAGGTGGCGACAAGCTGGTGGTCGGTGATCGTCAGGCCCTGCGTGAAGCCTTCAGCCGTACTGCGATTCTGTCCAACGAGAAGTACCGTGGTATTCGCCTGCAACTGGCCAACGGCCAACTGAAAATCCAGGCCAACAACCCGGAACAGGAAGAGGCGGAAGAAGAAGTGGGTGTCGACTACAACGGCGCATCGCTGGAAATCGGCTTTAACGTGAGCTACCTGTTGGACGTGCTGGGTGTCATGACCACCGAACAGGTTCGTCTGATCCTGTCGGACTCCAACAGCAGCGCCCTGGTGCAAGAATCTGACAACGACGACTCGGCTTACGTTGTCATGCCGATGCGTCTGTAATCATGCTCAGCAGAAGCTAGATGTCCCTTAGTCGCGTCTCGGTCACCGCGGTGCGCAATCTGCACCCGGTGACCTTCTCCCCTTCCCCCCGCATCAACATCCTCCATGGCGCCAACGGCAGTGGTAAAACCAGCGTGCTGGAAGCCATCCACCTGCTGGGGCTTGCGCGTTCTTTCCGCAGTGCGCGCCTGTTACCCGTGATCCAGTACGAACAATTGGCCTGCACCGTATTTGGCCAAGTGGAACTGGCTGAGGGCGGTCACAGCAGCCTGGGCATATCGCGTGATCGCGGTGGGGAATTTCAGATCCGAATCGACGGGCAAAATGCGCGCAGCGCAGCGCAACTGGCAGAGATCCTGCCGTTGCAACTGATCAACCCCGACAGCTTTCGATTGTTGGAGGGGGCCCCGAAAATTCGTCGGCAGTTTCTCGACTGGGGCGTGTTCCACGTGGAACCACGCTTCATGGCCACTTGGCAGCGCCTGCAGAAGGCCCTGCGGCAGCGGAACTCATGGCTGCGGCATGGTACACTTGACGCCGCTTCGCAAGCAGCCTGGGACCGTGAACTGTGCCTGGCCAGCGACGAAATAGATGAATACCGCCGCGCCTATATCAAAGCCTTGAAACCAGTCTTTGAGCAGACCTTGAGCGAGTTGTTGGACCTCGAGGGGCTGACGCTGAGTTATTACCGGGGTTGGGACAAAGAACGTGAGCTGAGTGCAGTGCTCGCAACGACCTTGCAACGGGATCAGCAAATCGGACACACCCAGGCCGGCCCCCAGCGCGCTGATTTGCGCCTTAGATTAGGTGCACACAATGCTGCGGATATCTTGTCCCGCGGCCAGCAGAAGTTGGTGGTCTGTGCATTGCGTATCGCGCAGGGCCATTTGGTTAGCCAGGCTCGACGCGGTCAGTGTATTTATTTGGTGGATGACTTGCCGTCAGAACTCGACGAGCAGCACCGCCGCTCGCTATGCCGCTTGTTGGAAGACTTACGCTGCCAGGTGTTTATCACCTGTGTAGACCACGAATTATTGAGGGAAGGCTGGCAGACGGAAACGCCAGTCGCTTTGTTCCACGTGGAACAAGGCCGTATCACCCAGACCCACGACCATCGGGAGTGAAGGCATGAGCGAAGAAAACACGTACGACTCGACCAGCATTAAAGTGCTGAAAGGTTTGGATGCCGTACGCAAACGTCCCGGTATGTACATTGGCGACACCGATGATGGTAGCGGTCTGCACCACATGGTGTTCGAGGTGGTCGATAACTCCATCGACGAAGCTCTGGCCGGTCACTGCGACGACATCAGCATTATCATCCACCCGGATGAATCCATCACCGTGCGTGACAACGGTCGTGGCATCCCGGTAGATGTGCACAAAGAAGAAGGCGTTTCGGCGGCAGAGGTCATCATGACCGTGCTCCACGCTGGCGGTAAGTTCGACGACAACTCCTATAAAGTATCCGGCGGTTTGCACGGTGTAGGTGTGTCGGTAGTGAACGCCCTGTCCGAAGAACTGATCCTTACTGTTCGCCGTAGCGGCAAGATTTGGGAGCAGACCTACGTCCATGGCGTACCACAGGAACCGATGAAAATCGTCGGTGACAGTGAAACCACCGGTACCCAGATCCACTTCAAGCCATCGGAAGAAACCTTCAAGAACATCCACTTCAGCTGGGACATCCTGGCCAAGCGGATTCGTGAACTGTCTTTCCTTAACTCCGGTGTCGGCATCGTCCTCAAGGATGAGCGCAGCGGCAAGGAAGAGCTGTTCAAGTACGAAGGTGGTCTTCGTGCGTTCGTTGAATACCTGAACACCAACAAGACCGCGGTCAATCAGGTGTTCCACTTCAACATCCAGCGTGAAGACGGCATCGGCGTGGAAATCGCCCTGCAGTGGAACGACAGCTTCAACGAGAACCTGTTGTGCTTCACCAACAACATTCCACAACGCGATGGCGGTACTCACCTGGTGGGTTTCCGTTCCGCGCTGACGCGTAACCTGAACACCTACATCGAAGCGGAAGGCTTGGCGAAGAAACATAAAGTCGCCACCACCGGTGACGATGCCCGTGAAGGCCTGACGGCGATTATCTCGGTCAAGGTACCGGATCCGAAGTTCAGCTCCCAGACCAAAGACAAGCTGGTGTCTTCCGAAGTGAAGACTGCGGTTGAACAGGAAATGGGCAAGTACTTCTCCGACTTCCTGTTGGAAAACCCGAACGAAGCCAAGCTGGTCGTCGGCAAGATGATCGATGCTGCACGCGCCCGTGAAGCCGCGCGGAAGGCCCGTGAAATGACCCGCCGCAAAGGCGCGCTGGATATCGCCGGCCTGCCAGGCAAATTGGCTGACTGCCAGGAGAAGGACCCTGCCCTCTCCGAACTGTACCTGGTGGAAGGTGACTCTGCTGGCGGTTCCGCCAAGCAGGGTCGTAACCGTCGCACCCAGGCCATCCTGCCGTTGAAGGGTAAGATCCTTAACGTTGAGAAGGCCCGCTTCGACAAGATGATTTCCTCCCAGGAAGTCGGCACCTTGATCACGGCGTTGGGCTGCGGTATTGGCCGCGATGAGTACAACATCGACAAGCTGCGCTACCACAACATCATCATCATGACCGATGCTGACGTCGACGGTTCGCACATCCGCACCCTGCTGCTGACCTTCTTCTTCCGTCAGTTGCCGGAGCTGATCGAGCGTGGCTACATCTACATCGCCCAGCCGCCGTTGTACAAAGTGAAAAAGGGCAAGCAAGAGCAATACATCAAAGACGACGACGCCATGGAAGAGTACATGACGCAGTCGGCCCTGGAAGATGCCAGCCTGCACTTGAATGACGAAGCGCCGGGTATCTCGGGTGAGTCGCTGGAGCGCCTGGTCAATGACTTCCGTATGGTCATGAAGACGCTCAAGCGTTTGTCGCGCCTGTACCCTCAGGAGCTGACCGAGCACTTCATCTACCTGCCAGCCGTGAGCCTGGAGCAGTTGGGCGATCACGTCGCCATGCAAGATTGGCTGGCCCAGTACGAAGTGCGCCTGCGTACTGTGGAGAAGTCTGGCCTGGTATACAAAGCCAGCCTGCGTGAAGACCGTGAGCGTAACGTATGGCTGCCGGAGGTCGAACTGATCTCCCACGGCCTGTCCAACTACGTCACCTTCAACCGCGACTTCTTCGGCAGCAACGACTACAAGACCGTAGTCACCCTCGGCGCTCAACTGAGCACCCTGCTGGACGACGGTGCTTACATTCAGCGTGGCGAACGCAAGAAGCAGGTCAAGGAGTTCAAGGAAGCCTTGGACTGGTTGATGGCGGAAAGCACCAAGCGTCATACCATCCAGCGCTATAAAGGTCTGGGCGAGATGAACCCTGATCAACTGTGGGAAACCACCATGGACCCTGCTCAACGTCGCATGCTGCGCGTGACCATCGAAGACGCCATTGGCGCAGACCAGATCTTCAACACCCTGATGGGTGATGCGGTCGAGCCTCGTCGTGACTTCATTGAGAGCAATGCCTTGGCGGTGTCTAACCTGGATTTCTGATCAGGCACATCAGCTAAAAACAAAAGGCCAACGCTTAGCGTTGGCCTTTTTTATTGGTCTGCAGACTCGAATTCTTAAATGCTCCACGTGGAACATCTGCGTACTCAACTTTGCGCGGCGGGTGTCACACTCTCCAACCGATACCCGTACCCATAGATCGTCAACAGCTGCCAACCGCGATCAGCTGTCAGCCCTAGCTTGTTACGCAGGCGGTAGATATGCGTGTCCAACGGCCGCGACGACACCATTTCTTCGTGGCTCCAGAATCGCTCATACAGGTACTCGCGAGACAACGGTCGGGCCAGGTTGGCAAATAGACAACTTGCCAAACGGTATTCTCGTTCTGTCAGGTTGATGGGTTTGCCCGCTCGGGTGACGGTCAGTTCGGCATCGTCGAACGTCAGATCGTTAAAGCTTTGCACTTCCTGGGTAGCCGACTTTTGCAAACCGTGGCGCCGCAGCACGGCGCTGACTCGGGCTTTGAGTTCGTTGGGCCGAAACGGCTTGCTGACATAATCATCCGCCCCACTATTCAACGCCGTTACGATGTCACTCTCGGCATCGCGACTGGTGAGCATGATCACGGCAGGGGGCGATTCCATGTGCTCGCGAGTCCAGCGCAATAACGCGATCCCGGAGATGTCCGGCAGTTGCCAGTCAAGAATCAGCAGGTCAAAGGTTTCCCGGCGTAGCTGGCGCAGCAGGTCTTCACCACGTTCGAAAAAATGCAGCGACCAAGGCTGTTCAGCCGGGCCGGGAATCTGTCGCAGTGTCTGTTCCACCCGTCGCAACTCCGCGGGTTCGTCATCCAGTATTGCGACACGCATGGGTGGGGTCCTTCCTACAAAAAACGAGAGCTTGGATAGGGGCACATGCTGTACAAATGCCGGCCTCTGAATCTGAATAATTATGGGCGGATTTTACGGTGCTCGTATCTCTCGATACGCTGAAAGCGCCGTAAACGCCACCCACTACGTCCTCAAAGAAAGATACCGGCTCCAGTCGGTCAGGAAAAGGGTCGGTGCCGATCGCCTCGCTGGTGCGTAATGCCTGCTTGAATGTGCGGTATCGTTCATTGCGCGGCCGCGGGAACTCCTCCAATGAGACCCAAATAAGCTTCACTGGTTTCAGAACACCGTATGCACTTCATCGCAACCCCATGGAGAGGGATCCTGGGCTTATGAAATCTTTACTCAATGACCATCGACTCCTTGGCAACCTTTTGGCGGTAGCCCTGTGAACCTATGGCGCAAAGCCGAGAAACGCCAACCTACTCAGGCGCAGCTTTTGTTTCATGGGCTGGTTCGTGAATGGCTGTTGATCGGTTTGGTGCTCCTGCCCTTCACCGCCTACTTATCCTTGAGCGCGGGGTTGGCACTCAACAATCCGCTCTATGACAGCCTGCGCCGCCTGACGCCGTTACCGGCAGATCCACGGATCGTTCTGGTGACCATTGATACGCCCAGCCTGGAAGCACTCGGCCCGTGGCCCTGGCCGCGCAGCGTGCATGCCGAGCTGATTGAACGCCTGAACGCCGCACGGCCAGCGGGCATTTTGTTTGACGTGATCTTCAGTGAGCCCGGCGACAATAATGACGACCAACAACTGGCCGATGCCGTCTGCAAAGCCGGCAATGTATTGCTGCCCATCGCCGGGGACAGCAGCGTCAGCCCCAAGGCCCAGGTAACGCCGTTGTCGCCACTGCTCAAGTGCGCCAAGGGCGTCGGGCACATCAACGTCGAAGCGGATAACGACGGAGTGGTGCGCAGCGTGTATCTACGTGAAGGCCCTCCGGGAAGCACACTTCCTCAGTTGGCGTGGCTGGCATTCGCCATGAGCGAGCACGCCGAGACGATGCCGGGCCTGCCGCAAGAGCCTACTGGAGGTCACTGGCACCAGGAACATGAAATCCGTGTGCCGTTCACTTCGGAACCAGACCATTTTCCCAGTGTGTCCTACGTCAGCGTATTGCGGGGCGAGGTACCTCCCGAGTCTCTGCGTGGTCGCCTGGTTCTGATCGGCGCCTCAGCCTATGGCATGGCCGATCGTTTCGTGACGCCGCTCTCTTCCACCGTAGGTACCACAGCGGGCGTTGAGATCCAGGCGGACGTACTGAATGGTTTATTGCAGGGCCGCAGCATCGTCGATTTGCCCGGCTGGCTGGCGGCGTTGCTGGCAACGTCCCTGGTGGCCCTGCTGTTGGGCCTTCTGCTTGTGCGCCCACGCTACGCCCTGTGGATGACCTTGGCAGGCATGGCCGTGGCTTTGCTGGGCTCATGGGCCTTATTGCGCCTGGGCCACTGGTGGAGCCCCGCAGCGTGCCTGATCGGTTTGTTGCTGAGTTACCTGATCTGGAATTGGCGACGTCTGAGCGTAATCCTCGCCTACTTTGGCTGGGAACTGGCACGCCTGGATAACGAACCCAAGGTGCTTCCGGAACGTCGTCGCGCGCCTGCCAGTAAGGGCGATGTGCTGCAAGGGCGGATCTTTGCCCTTGAACAAGCCGTCAGCCGTACCCGCGATACGCGGCGCTTTATGGCTGATGGCTTGGAGTGCCTGCCGGTAGCGACCCTGATTACCGATCCCCAGGGCAGTATCCTGTTGGCCAACCGCGTGGCCCGTGAAGTATTCGGCAATGACCTGGTCGGCGAAAACCTCGTCGAACAGCTCGCCGATCTGGGTTATCCCCCGCTGCATAATGGTGTACGCCCTGCCCTCTCGGCGTTGGAGCTGGTGGAGTTTCGCGATATCCACCAACGCAGTTTGCGCATGGAACTGGCCCCATTGCTGCCTGCCGAAGGGGATTTCGCCCTCGGCTGGTTGTTGAGCCTGACGGACCTGAGCAAGGAGCGTGAAGCCCAGCAGCATCGCGAGACGATGCTGCGTTTCCTTTCCCACGACCTGCGTGCGCCGCATTCAGCGATCCTCGCCCTGCTGGACGTGAACAACGAGGAGTCCCCGGTGTTTACTCAGATCGAACAGCAGGTACGGCGAGCCTTGAGTCTGACCGAATCCTTTGTGCAATTGGCCAAGGCTGAAGCGGACGGTTACCAGTTCCAGCCCACCCTGTTTGCCATGCTGGTGATGGACGCTTTTGATCAAGTGGCGGTGATTGCGCAGTTGAAGGGCATCCATTTGGTCCACGACCTGGATGAGGCGGATGAAGCCATGGTCTATGCCGACCAATCGCTGCTCACACGGGCATTGTTCAACGTGCTGGAGAATGCGATCAAATACTCCCCATCCGGCACCACCGTCAGGTTAAGGCATGGCAGTGCGCAAGGCTGGTTGGAATGCGGGATAAGTGATCAGGGGCCGGGGATTGCGCCGAAGGATCTACCGGAGTTGTTCAACCAATACCGACGTTTCGATTCGGCCCAGGGCAGTGAAGGTCTTGGGTTGGGCCTGACCATGGTCAAGGCGGTAGTAGAACGGCATGGAGGGCGGATCGTGTGCGAAAGTGAGCTAGGCAAGGGCTCGACGTTTATCCTGCTGCTGCCGCTATTGGAGGACTGAAAAAAGCGGCTTTTCTGCTGTGCATAAAAAACCGGTCACAAGGACCGGTTTTTTTATGAAGAAAAAACTTATGCACGTTTTTCTGAATTTTATGAGCTTCAGAAATATGTAAGTAAATCAGCTTGTTATGAAGCAAAAAAGCCAATTCGCCAACAAAGCGTACACAGGTTATCCACAGATGCTCAAACGGCCGGCGTCTCCACCACCACCGGTTCCGGAGGCAGGGAGCCCATGGCCCGTTGCTGCGCCTCATTCCACGCCGCAGCGCGGTCGTTCAGGGCGGCGATGGCACGTGGTCCTTCGCCTTCTGCGTACATCGGTTCGCCGATCACTACGGTGATAGTGCCTGGGCGTTTAGCCCAGCCAGTCTTGGGCCAGAACTTGCCGGCGTTATGCGCAATTGGCAGCACAGGCAGGTTGGCGTTGACCGCCAGGGCGGTACCACCCCGTGAGAACTTGCCCACGGTGCCGTAGGGCACCCGCGTGCCCTCCGGGAAGATCAGCACCCAGACGCCGTCCTTGAGCAACTCATCGCCCTTCTTGGCGACATGCTTGAGCGCAGCCTTGGGGTTGTCCCGGTCGATGGCGATCGGACGCAACATGGCCATGGCCCAGCCGAAGAATGGCACATACAGCAACTCGCGCTTGAGCACCTGGCTCAACGGCGAGAAATACGCAGAGAGGAAGAACGTCTCCCAAGTGCTCTGGTGGTTCGAGAGAATCACGCACGGCTGATCAGGAACGTTTTCAGCGCCCTTGACCTCGAAACGAATATTCAGGAACACCTTGCTCAGCCACAACGCGCAGCGGCACCAGTAGACGTTGATAAAGCGATAGCGCGCCTTGAAGGGCAGGAAGGGTGCAATAAAAAAGCTCAGGGTGCACCAGAGAAACGAACTGGTGCCCAGCAGCAGGTAAAAGAAAAAGGTTCTGATGGCCTGCAAGATCGACATGGCGGCATTTACCGTTGCGGGACACGGCCCGCCTGTTAAAAGCGCACTCCCGAACAGTCCTTGGTCAGGAAGTCGAGGGCGGCTAGTTGTTGATAAGTTCTGCGGCAACGGCCGCCAGATCGTCAAAAATCAAGGTGCCTACCGGCAGGTTTTTAGCCTGGGTCTTTTCGCCTTTTCCGGTTTTAACCAAAACTGGCTGAGAGTCGACGGCTTTGGCCGCCTCCAGGTCACCGACGCTGTCCCCGACGAACCATATCCCAGCCAAGGGCACCTTGTAATGTTCTGAAATAATTTTCAACATGCCAGGCTTGGGCTTGCGGCAATCGCAGCCTTCGTCCGGCCCGTGGGGGCAGTAGACCACCAGCCCCACCTCACCGCCCTGTTCGGCCACTAACGTGCGCAACCGCGCGTGCATGGCGTCCAGGGTGGCGATGTCGTAGTAACCGCGGGCGATGCCGGACTGGTTGGTGGCGATGGCCACTGTCCAGCCGGCTTTGCTCAACTGCGCGATGGCCTCGATCGAACCAGGCAGCGGGATCCACTCCTCCACCGACTTGATGTAAGCGTCGGAGTCATAGTTGATCACCCCGTCCCGATCGAGAATCAGCAGTTTCAACATGATCAGCCCAGTACGGAAATGTCGGCGATATTGATGAACAGGCCACGCAGACGCGCGAGCATGGCGTAACGGTTTTTTCGCACGCCTGCATCGTCGGCATTGATCATCACCGCTTCGAAGAACGCATCCACCGGCTCACGCAACGACGCCAGGCGCGCCAACGCTTGCGCGTAGTCACGCTCGGCGATCAGCGGCTTCACGGCGTTCTCTGCCTTGGCGATGGCCGAGTTCAGCGAGAACTCCTTGGCGTCGGCAAACAGGCTAGGGTCGACTTCGGCACTGCCGAGGTTATCGGCCTTGCTCAGCAGGTTCGACACGCGCTTGTTCACGGCGGCCAGGGCATCGGCTTCCGGCAGCTTGCGGAACGCTTGCACGGCTTGTACACGCTGGTCGAAGTCCAGTGCCGAACCCGGTTGCAGGGCACGTACCGACAGGTAGACGGAAACGTCCACGCCTTCGTCTTCGTAACGCGCACGCAGGCGGTCGAACACGAACTCCAGCACTTGCTCGGCCAGGCCGGCTTGCTTGACCTTGGTGCCGAACTGGCCGACGGCGAATACCACGGCCTGGGTCAGGTCGAGGTCCAGCTTCTTGTCGATCAGGATACGCAGCACGCCCAATGCCGCACGGCGCAGGGCATACGGGTCTTTGCTGCCGGTGGGCAGCATGCCGATACCGAAGATACCCACCAGCGTATCGAGCTTGTCGGCAATCGCCACAGCCGCACCCGTCAGGGTGCTCGGCAGTTCTGCACCGGCACCGCGCGGCATGTACTGCTCGTTCAGGGCCAGGGCGACATCGTCCGGCTCGCCGTCGTTGAGGGCGTAGTAGTAACCGGCAACACCTTGCATCTCAGGGAACTCGCCGACCATTTCGGTGGCCAGATCGCACTTGGACAGCAAGCCGGCACGCGCAGCCCATGCGGCATCACCGCCAATACGTGGGGCAATGTAGGCCGCCAGCTTGGACACACGCACGGCCTTGTCGTAGACGCTGCCGAGTTTTTCCTGGAACACCACGTTTTGCAGGCGCAGGTTGAAGTCTTCCAGCTTCTGCTTCTTGTCTTGCTTGAAGAAGAACTCGGCGTCGGTCAGGCGCGGGCGCACGACTTTTTCGTTACCGGCGATGATCTGCTGCGGGTCTTTGCTTTCGATGTTGGCCACGGTGATAAAACGCGGCAACAACTTACCGTCCACATCCAGCAGGCAGAAGTATTTCTGGTTGTCCTGCATCGTGGTGATCAAGGCTTCTTGCGGCACATCGAGGAAACGCTCTTCGAACGAGCACACCAGCGGCACCGGCCATTCCACCAGGGCGGTCACTTCGTCCAGCAGGCTTGGCGGCACGATGGCGGTGCCTTCCTGCAGACGGGCCAATTCTTCGGTGCGCTTGCTGATCAGCTCGCGACGCTCATTGGCGTCGGCCAGCACATAAGCAGCGCGCAGGTCGTTGAGGTAATTGGCCGGCGAAGTGATACGCACGCTTTCTGGATGATGGAAGCGGTGACCACGGGACTCACGACCGGCCTTCTGGGCGAGGATGGTGCAATCGATGACCTGATCACCGAGCAGCATCACCAGCCATTGGGTTGGGCGCACGAACTCTTCCTTGCGCGCACCCCAGCGCATGCGCTTGGGGATAGGCAGGTCGTTCAGGGAATCTTCAACGATTGTCGGCAACAGGCTGGCGGTCGGCTTGCCGGTGATGACCTGGCTGAAACGCAGTTTCGGGCCGCTCTGGTCGATCTCGCTCAACTCCACGCCACACTTCTTGGCAAAGCCAAGAGCGGCCTGTGTCGGGTTGCCTTCGGCGTCGAAAGCCGCCTGGCGCGGTGGGCCGTCCAGGTTGATGCTGCGGTCCGGCTGCTGGGTTTCCAGCGCGGTCAACAGTACCGCCAGGCGGCGTGGCGCGGCATAGACCTTCTTGGCTTGAAACTTCAGGCCAGCGGTCTGCAGGCCTTTTTCGATACCGGCCAGGAATGCATCGGCCAGGGTATTGAGGGCCTTGGGTGGCAGCTCTTCGGTGCCCAGTTCAACCAGGAAATCTTGAGCACTCATTGTGCAGCCTCCAGCTTAGCCAACACTTCATCACGCAAATCCGGGGTTGCCATCGGGAAGCCCAGCTTGGCGCGAGCCAGCAGGTAGGCTTGGGCGACGGAACGCGCCAGGGTGCGCACACGCAGTATGTATTGCTGGCGCGCAGTAACCGAAATGGCACGGCGGGCGTCCAGCAGGTTGAAGGTATGGGAGGCCTTCAACACCATTTCATAGCTTGGCAACGGCAGCGGCTGGTCGAGTTCGATCAGGCGCTTGGCTTCGCTTTCATAGAAGTCGAACAGTTCGAACAGTTTGTCGACGTTGGCGTGTTCGAAGTTGTAGGTGGACTGCTCCACCTCGTTCTGATGGAACACATCGCCGTAGGTCACCTTGCCGAACGGGCCGTCAGCCCATACCAGGTCGTAGACCGAGTCCACGCCTTGCAGGTACATGGCCAGGCGCTCAAGGCCATAGGTGATTTCGCCGGTGACCGGGTAGCACTCGATGCCGCCGGCTTGCTGGAAGTAGGTGAACTGCGTCACTTCCATGCCATTGAGCCAGACTTCCCAGCCCAGGCCCCAAGCGCCCAGGGTTGGCGATTCCCAGTTGTCTTCGACGAAACGAATGTCGTGCACCAGTGGGTCCAGGCCGACATGTTTCAGCGAGCCCAGGTACAGCTCCTGGAAGTTGTCCGGGTTGGGCTTCAATACCACCTGGAACTGGTAGTAGTGCTGCAGACGGTTCGGGTTTTCGCCGTAGCGGCCGTCAGTCGGGCGGCGACTGGGCTGCACATAAGCGGCGTTCCAGGTTTCCGGGCCGATGGCCCGCAGGAATGTAGCGGTGTGGAAAGTGCCGGCGCCTACTTCCATATCGTAGGGCTGAAGTACCACACAACCTTGCTCGGCCCAGTATTGCTGGAGGGCGAGGATCAAGTCTTGGAAGGTACGCACGGCTGGCGTAGGCTGGCTCACGAAATTCACCTGTTACTTGGGCTGCGATTTAAAGAGCGGGAGTATACCCGATTCGGCCCCGCCACCACTCCCTGGAGCCTTATGCCACGCTGCTTTTGGTGTTCTGAAGATCCGCTGTACATGGCTTATCACGATCAAGAGTGGGGAACGCCGCTGCGCGATGCGCAGGGTTTGTTCGAGTTGCTTTTGCTCGAAGGGTTCCAGGCAGGCCTGTCCTGGATCACCGTTTTACGCAAACGCGAGCATTATCGAAAGGTGTTGTTCGGCTTTGACGCGCAGCGTCTGGCGCAATTGAGCGATGAAGAAATCGAGGTGCTGATGCAGGACCCGGGCATCGTGCGCAATCGCTTGAAGCTCAACGCTACCCGGCGCAACGCCGCGGCCTGGCTGGCGCTGGAAGACCCGGTGGGGTTGCTGTGGTCGTTTGTCGGCGGCAAACCCAAGGTCAATCACTTCAAGGATCGCAGCGACGTCCCGGCGATCACGCCCGAAGCCCAAGCCATGAGCAAAGCCTTGAAAAAGGCCGGCTTCACTTTCGTCGGGCCGACCATCTGCTACGCCTTCATGCAGGCCTCGGGCATGGTCATGGACCACACCCAGGACTGCGACCGTTACGCGGACTTGGTCAACGCCGGTTAGAATGCCGGCTTTGCGCACCACACACGATCAGGAGTGAACTGTGGAAAAGTTTAAAGGCGCCTTGCTGGTAGGCGCTCTTCGGTTGTTTGCCCTGCTGCCCTGGCGCGCTGTACAAGCCGTCGGCACAGGGATCGGCTGGATCATGTGGAAAACCCCCAACCGTTCCCGCGATACGGTGCGGATCAACCTCTCCAAATGCTTCCCGGACATGGACCCGGCAGAGCGCGAGCGCCTGGTGGGCCGCAGCCTGATGGACATCGGCAAGTCCCTCACTGAAAGCGCCTGTGCGTGGATCTGGCCGGCGCAGCGCTCCATCGACCTGGTCCGCGAAGTCGAGGGCCTGGAAGTGCTGCACGAGGCCCTGGCTTCTGGCAAAGGCGTGGTGGGCATCACCAGCCACCTGGGCAACTGGGAAGTGTTGAATCACTTCTACTGCAGCCAGTGCAAACCGATCATTTTCTATCGCCCGCCCAAGCTCAAGGCCGTGGACGAGTTGCTGCGCAAGCAGCGCGTGCAGTTGGGCAACCGCGTGGCGGCTTCCACCAAGGAAGGCATTCTCAGCGTGATCAAGGAAGTGCGCAAAGGCGGCCAGGTGGGCATTCCTGCCGACCCGGAGCCGGCTGAGTCCGCCGGGATCTTCGTACCGTTTTTTGCCACCCAGGCGCTTACCAGCAAGTTCGTGCCGAACATGCTCGCGGGCCACAAGGCCGTGGGTGTATTCCTGCACGCCCTGCGCCTGCCGGACGGCTCGGGCTACAAGGTGATCCTGGAAGCGGCGCCGGAGGACATGTACAGCACCGACACCGCGACGTCCTGTGCGGCGATGAGCAAGGTAGTTGAGCGCTATGTAGGTGCTTACCCAAGCCAGTACATGTGGAGCATGAAGCGCTTCAAGAAACGCCCGCCGGGTGAGGCGCGGTGGTACTGACTCACCGCTGACCTCCAGCCCAATGGAGATCAAGTGTGGGAGCTGGCTTGCCTGCGATAGCATCACCTCGGAGTGCCTGATATACCGAGGTGTCTGCATCGCAGGCAAGCCAGCTCCCACAGATGATCTCCTCAGGTTTGGCGATCAAGTTTCTTCAGGAACACCGTCATTTCTTTTTCGGCCTGTTTGTCGCCATGGGCCTGGGCGGCTTCGATGCCCTTCTCCCATGCCAGGTGTGCTGCCGCGCGATCTTCCAATCCCAGCCGCGCCTTGCCCAACAACTTCCACGCCGCCGAATACTTCGGATCGAACTCGACGCATCGCTGCAAATGCTCGGCCGCCTTTGCGTTGTCCTTCAGGTCCAGATAACCCTTGCCCAGGCCAAAGCGCAGCAGCGAATTATCCACACCCTTGGCGAGCATTTTTTCCAGGGATTCGAGCATGACTGTGCGTCCTTTAGCTATATAGCGGTTTCGATATCGTCATCGCGGGCTCACACAATTTTCAAATCAGAAAAAGCTCAACCCCACGTGGAACAGCTTCTCCACATCGCGGATATGTTTCTTATCCACAAGGAACAAAATCACGTGGTCTCCGGTGGCAATCACCGTGTCGTCGTGGGCAATGATCACTTCTTCATCGCGAATGATCGCGCCAATGGTGGTACCGGGCGGCAGGCCGATATCGCGGATCGCCTTGCCAATCACTTTGCTGGACTTGGAGTCACCGTGGGCAATCGCCTCGATGGCTTCCGCTGCGCCACGGCGCAACGAGTGCACGCTGACAATGTCGCCACGGCGTACGTGGGCGAGCAAGGTACCGATGGTCGCCAACTGCGGGCTGATGGCAATGTCGATATCGCCGCCCTGGATCAGGTCCACATAGGCCGGGTTGTTGATGATGGTCATCACCTTCTTCGCCCCCAGCCGCTTGGCCAGCAAGGACGACATGATATTGGCTTCATCATCGTTGGTCAGGGCCAGGAAGATATCGGCGTCGGCGATGTTTTCTTCCATCAGCAGGTCACGGTCCGAGGCGCTGCCTTGCAGTACGACAGTGCTGTCGAGGGTATCGGACAAATGCCGGCACCGCGTCGGGCTCATCTCGATGATCTTCACCTGATAGCGGCTTTCGATGGCTTCGGCCAAACGCTCGCCAATCTGCCCACCGCCGGCGATGACGATGCGTTTGTAGCTCTCGTCGAGCCTGCGCATTTCGCTCATGACCGCACGAATGTTCGCCTTGGCGGCGATGAAAAACACTTCGTCGTCAGCCTCGATCACCGTATCGCCCTGGGGCAGGATCGGCCGGTCACGGCGGAAAATCGCGGCGACGCGGGTTTCCACATTCGGCATGTGCTCACGCAGCTGGCGCAATTGCTGGCCAACCAGCGGCCCGCCGTAATAGGCCTTCACGGCTACCAGTTGCGCTTTGCCTTCAGCGAAGTCGATAACCTGTAGCGCACCTGGAATTTCGATCAGGCGCTTGATGTAGTGGGTCACCACCTGTTCCGGGCTGATCAGGACGTCTACCGGGATGGCGTCGTTGTCGAACAGCCCGGCGCGGGTCAGGTAAGCCGCTTCGCGCACCCGAGCGATCTTGGTCGGGGTGTGGAACAGGGTGTGGGCGACCTGGCAGGCGACCATGTTGGTCTCGTCGCTGTTGGTCACAGCCACCAGCATGTCGGCATCGTCGGCACCGGCCTGGCGCAGCACCGTCGGAAACGACGCGCGGCCTTGCACCGTACGAATGTCCAGGCGGTCGCCCAGGTTGCGCAAGCGCTCGGCATCGGTGTCGACCACGGTAATGTCGTTGGCTTCACCGGCCAAATGTTCGGCCAGCGTGCCACCCACCTGCCCTGCTCCAAGGATGATGATTTTCATCCGGTCACTCCCTTAAAACCATTCAGCCGCGCACGGCGGCAATCTTGATCAGTTTGGCGTAGTAGAAGCCATCGTGCCCGCCTTCCTGCGCGAGCAGTTGGCGGCCGTGGGGCTGCTTGATGCCGGCGCTGGTGGCAAGGTCCAGTTCGCGCGCGCCGCTGGTGCGGGCGAGGAAGGCTTGGATGACCTCGGTATTTTCGGTGGGCAGCGTGGAGCAGGTGGCGTAAAGCAGGATGCCGCCGACTTCCAGAGTCGGCCACAGCGCGTCGAGCAGTTCGCCTTGCAACACCGCCAGGGCGGCGATGTCGTCGGGCTGGCGGGTCAGCTTGATGTCAGGATGACGGCGGATCACGCCGGTGGCGGAGCAAGGAGCGTCCAGCAGGATGCGCTGGAATGGCTTGCCGTCCCACCACGTCGCGGTGTCACGGCCGTCGGCGGCGATCAGGTCGGCGTTGAGGCCCAGGCGTGCAAGGTTTTCCCGCACACGCACCAGGCGCTTGGCCTCAAGGTCCACAGCCACCACACCGGCCAGTTCTTTTTCAACCTCAAGGATGTGACACGTCTTACCGCCTGGCGCGCAGCAGGCGTCGAGTACGCGCTGGCCTGGGGCCAAATCGAGCAGATCGGCAGCCAATTGCGCGGCCTCGTCCTGCACGCTGATCCAGCCTTCGGCAAAGCCCGGCAGGCTGCGTACATCGGCGGCGACTTCCAGCACGATACCGTCCGTGCTGTACACGCACGGGGTGGCGTTGATGGCCGCGTCGGCTAGTAATTGCAGGTATGCATCCCGGCTGTGGTGGCGACGGTTGACCCGCAGGATCATCGGCGGGTGCGCGTTGTTGGCCGCGCAGATAGCCTCCCATTGCTCGGGCCAAAAGGCCTTCAGGGATTTTTGCAGCCAGCGCGGGTGGGCGGTGCGCACCACCGGATCATGTTCCAGCTCGGCCAACAGCGTTTCGCTTTCACGCTGGGCGCGGCGCAGCACGGCATTGAGCAGCGCCTTGGCCCAGGGCTTTTTCAGCTTGTCGGCGCAACCGACGGTTTCACCGATAGCGGCGTGGGCCGGCACGCGGGTGTAGAGCAACTGGTAGAGACCCACCAGCAACAGCGCCTCGACATCCGCGTCCGCCGTTTTGAACGGTTTTTGCAGCAGCTTGGCGGCCAACGCAGACAACCGTGGCTGCCAACGGGCGGTGCCAAAGGCCAGGTCCTGGGTAAACCCGCGGTCGCGGTCTTCAACCTTATCCAACTGCGTGGGCAATGAACTGTTCAGCGAAGCCTTGCCGTTGAGCACGGCGGCGAGAGCCTTGGCGGCGGCCAGACGTGGGTTCATTGAGTGACCACTCCAAGCGTGGTGCCCAGAGCGAATTTCTCACGACGACTGTTGAACAAATCGCTGAAGTTCAGCGCCTTGCCGCCGGGCAATTGCAGACGCGTCAGGCACAGCGCCTGTTCACCGCAAGCCACCAACAGGCCGTCTTTGCTGGCGCCGATGATCTCGCCGGGAGCGCCTGCACCATCGGCCAGGGTCGCGGCCAACACTTTCAAAGCCTCGCCGTTCAGGGTGCTGTGGCAGATCGGCCACGGGTTGAAGGCACGTACCAGGCGCTCAAGCTCCACGGCTGGGCGGCTCCAGTCGATGCGTGCTTCGTCTTTGTTCAATTTGTGCGCGTAGGTGGCCAGGCTGTCGTCCTGTACCTCGCCTTCCAGTGTGCCGGCAGCCAGGCCGGCGATGGCCTGGATCACGGCGGGCGGCCCCAGTTCAGCGAGGCGGTCGTGCAGGCTGCCGCCGGTGTCTTGGGCGGTGATCGGTGTGGTGACTTTGAGCAGCATCGGCCCGGTATCCAGGCCGGCCTCCATGCGCATCACGGTCACGCCGCTTTCACTGTCGCCTGCTTCAACGGCGCGCTGAATCGGCGCCGCACCGCGCCAGCGTGGCAGCAGTGAAGCATGACTGTTGATGCAACCCAGGCGCGGGATATCCAGCACAGCCTGAGGCAGGATCAAACCGTAAGCCACCACCACCAGCAGGTCCGGCTTCAGCGCGGCCATTTCGGCCTGGGCGTCGGCGTTACGCAGGGTCGGCGGCTGCAGCACGGGAATGTTGTGCTCCAGCGCTAATTGCTTGACCGGGCTCGGCATCAGTTTTTGCCCGCGACCGGCCGGGCGATCCGGCTGGGTGTACACCGCGACGATGTCGTAAGGGCTGGCAAGCAGCGCCTTGAGGTGTTCGGCGGCAAATTCAGGAGTGCCGGCAAAAACAATGCGCAATGGCTCGGTCATGGGAGTTCTCGGTTAAAAAACAGTCACAAAAGAAAAAGGCTTGCCGCAGCAAGCCTTTGGAAGAAGGGCATCAGGCTTGCTGGCGATGCTTTTTTTCCAGCTTCTTCTTGATGCGGTCACGCTTGAGCGTGGACAGGTAATCGACAAACAGCTTGCCGTTGAGGTGGTCGCATTCATGCTGGATACACACCGCCAGCAGGCCTTCGGCAACCAGTTCGAAAGGCTTGCCGTCACGGTCCAGCGCCTTGATCTTCACGCGCAGCGGGCGTTCCACATTTTCGTAGAACTCCGGCACCGACAGGCAGCCTTCCTGGTATTCGCCCATCTCTTCGGTCAGCGGTTCGAACTCAGGGTTGATGTACACCCGAGGTTCGCTGCGATCTTCCGACAGGTCCATGACCACGACACGCAGATGCACGTTGACCTGGGTAGCGGCGAGGCCGATGCCCGGGGCTTCATACATTGTTTCAAACATGTCATCGACCAACTGACGAACCTTGTCGTCCACTACGGCCACCGGCTTGGCGATCGTGCGCAGGCGCGAGTCGGGAAATTCGAGGATGTTCAAAATAGCCATAAGCGTAATTGCTGCACATGTGAGGAAGAGACAAATCGGCGGTGGGATGGACCCATACGGCCGGTGTGAAACGCTCGGAAGCCGCGAAGGCCATGGCATTTCACGCGAACGCACATAATAAAGGAGATTCACCCCATGAGGAAATCGCTACTCGTCTTGCTGCTGTGGGCCCCGTTCGCCACGGCGTTGATTGCGCAACCTACTGAGCGCCTGGATCAGGCAGCGCAACAGGCCATCCAGCATTTTTTACTGCACAACCATATTTTTGACTCACCCCAGGACCTGGACAACGCGCCTTACATTATTGCGGCGCAAGGCGGGCGCGTGCTGGGTGCCAACGACGAGCGTGTGCATGCGCGCGGGCGTCTGGACCCGGCCCAGCCGAGCTACGGGATCTTTCGGCGAGGCAAGGCCTACACCGACCCCGTTACCCAGGAGTTACTCGGCATCAATGCCGACGACATCGGCACTGCGCGCTTTGTGCTTGCCGACAACCTCACCACCCTCGCAGTGCAACGGGTGACCCAGGAAATCCGCCCAGGCGACCGCTTGTTGCGCGCCGAGCCTCCCGTTGCTTTGGTCAGCCTGGAGCCCGCCAAACCTGCACCCTTGATTACAGGGCACATCATCGACATCCCCAAGGGCGTCACGCAGATTGGCGTGCTCGACGCTGTGACCCTGAACAAGGGCCGCCGCGATGGCCTGGTGGAGGGCCAACTGCTGACGGTGATCAAGGCTGGTGCCACCGTTCGAGACGCCCTCACCGGCACGCCCACACCACTTCCGGATGAGCGAGCCGGCACCCTTCTGGTGTTTCGCACCTACGAAAAGCTCAGCTATGCCCTGGTGCTCAGTGCTTCAAGGTCGTTGGCCGTGCAAGACCGTTTCGAGACGGCTCAACAAGCGCAATAAATAGCCTGCTAAATAAGTTACCAACAGAGTTATCCACAGCTTGTTCCGGTCAAGGATGATCATATGAATCCGATAAACAGTAGCGATATTTCCCCGGCAGAGCTGGAAGCCCGGCTACGCTTGCACAGGCTGCCAGAACTGGGGCCCAAGCGTTTTCACGTGTTGATCGAAGCCTTTGGTTGCGCTTCCAAGGCCCTGAGTGCTCCCGCCAGCGCCTGGCGTTCCCTCGGTTTGCCCGCCATCAGTGCCGAGGCCCGACGTAGCCCAAAAGTCCGTGACGGTGCCAGTGAGGCGTTAGCGTGGCTGGCGCGCCCGGCCCAGCATTTGCTGATGTGGGACCAACCAGAGTACCCGGCGTTGCTCGCGCAGATCGACGATGCGCCGCCGTTGTTATTCGTGGCGGGCGACCCCGGCATTCTGGAAAAACCACAGTTGGCCATGGTCGGAAGCCGGCGTGCCTCTCGCCCAGGTATGGACACGGCAGCGGCCTTTTCCCGCAGCCTGGCGAGCGCCGGTTTTGTCATCACCAGTGGGCTGGCGGTGGGCATTGACGGCGCAGCGCACCAGGCGGCATTGGACGTGGGCGGCCATACCATCGGCGTGCTTGGCACTGGCCTGGAAAATTTTTATCCACAGCGCCATCGCAAGCTTGCTGCGGCGATGATCGCCCAAGGCAGCGCCGTGGTTTCCGAGTTTCCGCTGGATACCGCGCCCCAGGCCGGTAATTTCCCACGGCGCAACCGGATTATCAGCGGGTTGTCGTTAGGCGTGCTGGTGGTGGAGGCCAGTATGTCCAGCGGCTCGCTGATCACCGCACGCCTGGCGGCGGAGCAAGGGCGTGAGGTGTACGCGATTCCGGGTTCTATCCACCACCCCGCCGCCAAGGGCTGTCATCAACTGATCCGTGATGGCGCGGTGCTGGTGGAAACCATCGAGCACATTCTTGAAGGCCTGCGCGGTTGGCAGCGGTTGCCCCCTGCTGCGCCGGTGCCCGTGACCCATCCGCTGGTGGCGCTGCTGCACGCGGCACCGCATAGCAGCGAAGCCTTGGCGATTGCCAGCGGCCGGCCGTTGTCCCAAGTGCTGGCCACCCTGACGGAGCTGGAGTTGGAGGGCCAGGTGATTTGCGAAAGCGGGCGCTGGCTGGCGCGGTGTCCGCTTTTGTAGTGGACGTTTTTGGCGCTAGGTTTTGTAACGAAGATCGGTAAACTGCCCAGAGCTTTAGTCCGGAGAGTAAACAATGGTCAACAGGTGGCGTGTGCTGGAAGCCGCACGGGAAATTCGCGCAGGCGCGGTGATCGCCTATCCGACCGAAGCGGTCTGGGGCCTGGGCTGCGACCCGTGGAACGAAGAAGCAGTGGATCGGCTGCTGGCGATCAAGAACCGCTCGGTCGACAAAGGCCTGATCCTGGTGGCGGACAATATTCGTCAGTTCGACTTTCTGTTTGAAGATTTCCCGGACACATGGATCGAACGCATGGCCAGCACCTGGCCAGGGCCGAATACCTGGCTGGTGCCCCATCAAGACTTGCTGCCCGAATGGATCACGGGTGTGCATGACACCGTAGCGTTGCGCGTCAGTGATCATCCGTTGGTGAGAGATTTGTGCGCCGAGGTCGGCCCGTTGATTTCCACCTCGGCCAACCCACAGGGCCGTCCGGCAGCCCGCACGCGGATTCGCGTGGAGCAGTATTTTCGCGGGCAAGTGGACCTGGTGTTGGGCGGCGCCTTGGGTGGGCGCAAGAACCCGAGCCTGATTCGGGACCTGGTGACGGGTGATGTGGTGCGCCCCTCCTAGGTGCAGCTCGTTCCCACGCTCTGCGTGGGAACGCCGCATTGGACGCTCTGCGTCCGCTTGTGACGCAGAGCGTCACGGTATGCATTCCCACGCAGAGCGTGGGTACGATCTTAAGGCAGCAGGATGGTCGATCCAGTCGTGCGCCGCCCCGACAACTCCGTCTGCGCTTTGGCCGCCTCTGCCAGCGAGTAGCGCTGGTTGATATCAATGCGCACCTTGCCACTTTTGATCATCGAAAACAGATCGTCCGCCATCGCCTGCAAGTTCGCCGGGTTGTTCGCGTAGGTCGCCAAAGTAGGCCGGGTCACGTACAGCGATCCTTTCGCCGACAGAATTCCCAGGTTCACCCCATCCACTGCACCCGACGCATTGCCGAAGCTCACCAACAAGCCCCGTGGCGACACGCTGTCGAGCGAGGTCAGCCAGGTGTCTTTGCCGACGCCGTCATATACCACCGGGCACTTCTTGCCGTCAGTCAATTCCAGTACGCGTTGTGCGACATCTTCCTTGCTGTAGTCGATGGTTTCCCAGGCGCCCAGCGATTTGGCCAAAGCGGCCTTTTCCGGGGAGCTGACCGTACCGATCAACTTCACGCCCAGGGCCTTGGCCCATTGGCAGGCCAGGGAACCCACGCCACCGGCGGCGGCGTGGAACAAAATGGTTTCACCGCCTTTGAGCTCATAGGTCTGGCGCAACAGGTATTGCACGGTCAGGCCTTTGAGCATGGCACCGGCGGCCTGTTCGAAGCTGATCTCATCCGGCAGGTGCACCAGGTTGGCGGCAGGCAACACATGCAGCTCGCTGTAGGCACCCAGCGGACCGCTGCCGTAGGCCACGCGGTCGCCAACTTTGAATTGGCTGACTTCACTGCCCACCGCGTCCACCACGCCAGCGCCTTCCGCACCCAGGCCCGATGGCAGGGCGGGCGGCGCGTAGAGACCGCTGCGGAAATAGGTGTCGATGAAGTTCAGGCCGATGGCCTCGTTGCGCACCCGAACCTGCTGTGGGCCAGGCTCCGCTGGCGTGTAGTCCACATATTCAAGTACTTCGGGGCCGCCATGGGCGCTGAACTGGATACGTTTGGCCATCTGCACTTCTCCTTGGGTTCGAATCTGCGTAGCCCCCTATCGGACTCCTAAGCTTGATCTTCGTCAACTGCTGCGCACCTAAGTGCAGTGGCATGTAGGCGCAGTGGTATCCTGTGCGCCCATTTGCCGCCGACGCCCCATGGGCCTCGCGTAGCTTTGCCCGATTCAAGGTGATGCCATGACTACCCGCACCGAGGCCGTTAAAGCCTACCTGCTTGACCTGCAAGACCGCATTTGCAGCGCCCTGGAAACCTTCGAGACGGACACTCGCTTTATCGAAGACGCCTGGACCCGGCCAGCCGGCGGTGGCGGTCGTACCCGTGTGATGGAAAACGGTTCGGTGATCGAAAAAGGCGGTGTCAACTTTTCCCACGTGTTCGGCAGCGGTCTGCCCCCGTCTGCCAGTGCCCATCGCCCTGAACTGGCGGGCCGTGGGTTTGAGGCCCTGGGTGTGTCGCTGGTGATCCATCCGCATAACCCTCATGTACCGACTTCCCACGCCAATGTGCGGTTTTTCATCGCTGAAAAAGAAGGTGAAGAACCGGTGTGGTGGTTCGGTGGTGGCTTCGATCTCACCCCGTATTACGGCAATGAAGAAGACTGCATTCACTGGCACCGCGTGGCCGAGCAGGCCTGTGCACCGTTTGGCCCGGACGTGTACTCCCGCTACAAGGCCTGGTGTGACACCTACTTCCACATCAAGCACCGCAACGAGCCCCGTGGCATCGGTGGGCTGTTCTTCGATGACTTGAACGAGTGGGGCTTTGACACCTGCTTCGCCTTCATCCGCGCCATCGGCGATGCCTACATCGATGCCTACCTGCCGATTGTGCAGCGTCGCAAGGCCATGGCGTACACCGAGCAACAACGCCAGTTCCAGGAGTTCCGCCGGGGCCGCTACGTTGAGTTCAACCTGGTCTATGACCGTGGCACCCTGTTCGGCCTGCAATCGGGCGGGCGTACGGAGTCGATCCTGATGTCGCTGCCACCTCAGGTACGCTGGAGCTACGACTGGAAGGCCGAAGCCGGCAGCGAAGAGGCGCGCCTCACCGACTACTTCCTGCAAGACCGTGACTGGCTCGGCGTTGCCGCGCCCAAGGCGGCGGTGTGATGGACCGTTATGTTGTGTTCGGCAACCCCATCGGCCATAGCAAATCGCCGCTGATTCATCGTCTGTTCGCTGCCCAGACCGGCGAACAACTGGACTACAGCACGATGCTCGCGCCGTTGGAGGACTTCACCGCCTGTGCCCGTGAGTTCTTCCAACACGGCCGTGGCGCCAACGTGACCGTGCCGTTCAAGGAAGAGGCCTATCGCCTCGCCAATACCCTGACCGAACGTGCCCAGCGCGCCGGCGCCGTAAACACTTTGAGCAAATTGGCTGACGGCACGTTGTTGGGCGACAACACCGACGGCGCGGGCCTGGTGCGCGACTTGACGGTCAATGCCGGGCTGAGCCTGCAAGGTAAACGCATCCTGTTGTTGGGCGCCGGTGGCGCGGTACGCGGTGCGCTGGAGCCGTTGCTGGCGCAGCAACCCTCGTCGTTGATCATCGCCAACCGCACCGTGGAAAAGGCCGAGCGGCTGGCTGAGCTGTTCGATGACCTGGGCCCGGTGTCTGCCAGTGGTTTCGACTGGTTGCGTGAGCCGGTGGATGTGATCATCAATGCCACGTCGGCCAGCCTGTCAGGCGATGTACCGCCGATTGCCGGCAGCCTGATCGAGCCGGGCAAGACCTTCTGCTACGACATGATGTACGCCAAGGAACCCACCGCATTCTGCCGCTGGGCGAGCGAGCAAGGCGCGGCGGTGGCGATGGATGGCCTGGGCATGCTGGTGGAACAAGCGGCGGAAGCCTTCTTGCTGTGGCGCGGTGTGCGTCCGGATTCGGCGCCCGTACTGGCCGAACTGCGCCGGCAATTGGCCTGATCCCACACGCTGATGTGGGCACACTTAATGTGGGAGCTGGCTTGCCTGCGATAGCAATAGGTCAGTTACCCATGTGCTGGCTGATCCACCGCTATCGCAGGCAAGCCAGCTCCCACAGTTGATCGGGTTTAATCTTCGAAATGGAGGGGGCAGTTATCCGGCCCCTCCAGCTTCATCAATTCCTCGACCACCTGCGGCCTGGCCCCACGCAACGTCAAGCTACGGCCCAACCCCGCCAACCGCCGCGCCTCCTGGTGCAGCATCTCCACCCCGGAATAGTCGATAAAGTTGATCTGCTGCGCCTCGATCACCACCCGCTCACCCTGCAGACGTTGCAGGCGCACTTGCAGGTAATGGCTGGCGCCAAAAAAGATCGAGCCGCCCACCCGCAACACATCCGCTTCACCGTCGCGCCAGTGTTGCACCCGTGGCTGCGAGGTGCGCTTGAGGTAGAAAAACAGCGACGCCAGTACCCCGGCATAGATCGCCGTTTGCAGCTCCAGCAACAATGTGGCGACACAGGTCAGGCTCATCACCACAAACTCGGCGCGACTGACCCGGAACAGCGCACGAATGCCGCGGTGGTCCACCAGGCCCCAGCAGATCAGCAGGATACTCGCCGCCATGCTCGGGATCGGAATGTGCGCAATCAACGCTGCGCCAAATAACGCGAATAACGCCACCCACAGGGCCGAAAATACCCCCGCCAATGGCGAACAGGCACCCGCCTCATAACTGAGGCCCGAGCGGGTGAACGATCCGGCTGACAGGTAGCCGGAAAAAAATCCGCCCACGATGTTGGATAAACCCTGGGCGCGTACTTCCTGGTTGGCGTCGAGCAGTTGTTGCGAGCGGGCGGACAGCGAACGGGCAATCGACAGGCTGGTCACCAACCCCAGCATTCCCACCGCCACGGCACTGGGCAGCAGGCGCAGCACCAGATCCAGATCCATCGGCAACGGGCTGAACGGCGGCAGTTTGCCAATAAACGAACTGACCCGTGCCACATGCCCGAACATCGCCGGCAACAGCCATGCCGCCAGGCTGCCCAACACCAAGGCGATCAACAATGTCGGCCAACGTGGCACGAGGTACTTGAGCAGCATACCTGCCAGCAATGTACCCAGCCCCAGGGCCAGGGACGCGTGGTCCCACTCGCCACGATGGTCGATCAGCGCCAGCAGGCCATTGATAGCCGTGGCCTGGCTCGGTAAATCCAAGCCGAGCAGGTTGGGCAGTTGCCCCAAGGCGATCACTACGGCGGCACCCAGGGTGAAACCCAGCACCACCGAATGGGAGACAAAGTTCACCAACGCGCCGAAGCGCAGCAGGCCGAGCAACCATTGGAATACCCCGGCGAGGAAGGTCAGCAACAGGATGAGGGTGATGTAGTCCTGGGAGCCTGGCACGGCCAGTGGGCTGATGCTGGCGTAAAGCACGATGGAGATGGCGGCCGTGGGCCCGCAGATCAGGTGCCAGGACGAGCCCCACAGGCAGGCGATCAATACTGGGATGATGGCTGCGTAGAGCCCATATTCGGGTGGGAGACCGGCGATCAGTGCGTAGGCAATCGACTGCGGCAGCGCAAGCACAGCGCCGCTGAGGCCGACGATCGCGTCCCGGCCGACGCTGGCGCGGGTTTGGCGCGGCAGCCAGCGCAGGAAGGGCAAAAGTGTATGGCGGTTGGGCCGGGGCATCGCAGGCTCGGGTAAAGGGTTTTGGCAAGAGTATCAATGCATGGGTACTTGTGGGAGCTGGCTTGCCTGCGATGCTGGCGCCTCGGTGTGACAGGCATACCGGGGTGATGCTATCGCAGGCAAGCCAGCTCCCACAGGGTCGCCGGCAAGCGTCAGAGTGATCGTTCCCACGCTCTGCGTGGGAATGCTGCTCGGGACGCTCTGCGTCCGATTTTAACGTCAGAGTTTGGCTTTTACCGCTGGCAACGCCTCCTGGCCGTCCAGGGTTTTCACCCCCTCCAGCCATTGGTCCAGGACCGCCGGGTTGGCCTTGATCCACGTCTTCGCCGCCTGCGCATTGCTGACCTTGTTGTTCGCCACGTCAGCCATGATGCTGTTCTCCATGGCCTGGGTAAAACTCAGGTTGGTCAGCAGTTTGCCGACATTGGGGCACGCTTGTGCGTAACCCTTGCGAGTCAAGGTATAGACGCTGCCGGTGGCACCAAAGTACTGCTCGCCGCCCTTGAGGTAGCGCATTTTCAGTTGCACGTTCATCGGGTGCGGGGTCCAGCCGAGAAAGGTGATAAAACGCTGTTTCTTCACCGCTCGCGAGACCTCTGCGAGCATCGCCTGTTCGCTTGACTCGATCAGCTTCCACTGCCCAAGGTCGAAATCATTCTTCTTGATGATCTCCTGCAGCGAGATATTGGCTGGCGCGCCGGAGCCAATGCCGTAGATTTTCTTGTCGAACTTGTCGGCAAATTTATTCAGGTCGGCAAAGTCATGCACCCCGGCGTCCCACACATAGTCCGGCACGGCGAGGGTGAACTCGGTGCCCTCCAGGTTCTTCGCCAGTTGCACCACATCGCCGTTGGCCACGAACTTGTCGTAGAAGCCTTGCTGCGCCGGCATCCAGTTGCCGAGGAAGACATCCACCTGGCCGTCCTTGAGCCCGCCGAAGGTAATCGGCACCGCCAGGGTGTCGACCTTGGGTTGATAGCCCATGCCCGTCAGCAGGAAACTGGTGATAGCGTTGGTGGCGGCAATATCGCTCCAGCCTGGGTCGGCCATCTTTACCGTTTCGCAGCGCGTGTCTGCGTACACCTGGGCGCTGCTGAGCATCACCAAACTCAGTACCACGTTCAACTTTTGCATGGCCTTCCCTCTGTCTACTTATTGGTTTTGGCAGGGTTGTGGAAAACGTGCTTTGCGCTCCAGGTCATCAAGGTCGATATGGTTGCGCATGTACTGCTGACTGGCGTCTACCAGTGGCTGGTGATCCCAGCTCTTGAGCTTGCCATGGGTCAGCGCATCAAACACCAGGCGGCGACGGCGTTGGCTGGCGAGCACCTGTTGATGGATCGCCGGGATATCCCATTTAGCCCGCGCTTCACGCAAGAACGCCTCGAACAATGGCCGATGTTCAGCTGACTGGCTGAGGTTTTCCTGCTCGCTCGGGTCGTTGTGCACATCGAACAATAGGCAAGGATCGTCCTCGCTGTAGATGAATTTGTAGGCGCCCCGGCGAATCATCATCAATGGGCTGACGGTGCCTTCGGCCATGTATTCGCCAAACACTTCGTCATGCCCGCCCTGCCCCTGCAAGTGCGGGACCAGTGAGCGGCCGTCCAGCGGCAAGTGCGGGTCCAGTTCGCCGCCGGCCAATTCCACCAGGGTCGGCAACAAGTCGGCGGTCGACACGGCCTGGGTGACGCGGCCAGCGGCGAACTGCCCCGGCGCACTGATCAGCAGCGGCACGCGGGCGGCCATTTCAAACCAGTGCATTTTGTACCAGAGGCCGCGCTCGCCAAGCATGTCGCCGTGGTCGCCAGAGAAAATGATCAGGGTGTCGTCGGCCAGGCCGGTGTCTTCCAGGGTCTGCAGCAGCTTGCCGACGTTGCTGTCGATGTAGCTGCAGGCACCGAAGTAGGCGCGGCGGGCGTCGCGGATCTTATCCACAGGCAGCGGTTTGTCCCACAAGTCATAAACCTTGAGCAGCCGCTGGGAATGCGGGTCGAGGTCGGCCTGGGGCGGCGTCGCGGGCATTGGGATGTCGGTGTCTGCGTACAAGTCCCAGAACGGCTTGGGAATGGTGTAAGGGTCGTGGGGATGGGTCATCGACACCGTCAGGCAAAATGGCTGGTCACCTTCCTCACGGATATGGTCGAACAGATATTGCTGGGCCTTGAACACCACCTCTTCGTCGAAATCCAGCTGGTTGGTGCGTACACACGGACCGGCTTGCAGCACCGAGGACATGTTGTGATACCAGGTAGGGCGTACGTCTGGCTCATCCCAGCTCACCGCCCAGCCGTAGTCGGCGGGGTAGATGTCGCTGGTCAGGCGCTCCTCATAGCCGTGCAACTGGTCGGGGCCACAGAAATGCATCTTGCCCGACAGCGCGGTGCGGTAGCCGAGGCGGCGCAAGTAGTGGGCATAGGTCGGCACGTCGGCGGGGAAATCGGCGGCGTTGTCGTAGGCGCCGATCTTGCTCGGCAACTGGCCGCTGACCAAGGTGAAGCGCGACGGTGCGCACAACGGGCTGTTGCAATAGGCGGCGTCGAACACCACGCCTTGTGCCGCCAGGCGGCTGAGGTTGGGCAGCTTGATCGGGGAAGGCCCGTAGAACGGCAGCATCGGCGCGGCCATCTGATCGGCCATGATAAAAAGAATGTTCTTGCGCTTCATGGTTTCTCGGCATTCCATAGGCAGTGTTTATGCCAATGAGCATGCGGTCCATAAATTATGGGGTAAAGCCCATACGCAGCAATGACTAGGATAAGTTGAGCTTATGTATGAAGCGCTGGGTGACCTCTCTCTCGATTTGCTGCGCGCCTTTGAGGCGGCGGCGCGTCATCGCAGTTTCACCGCGGCCGCGATGGAGCTGGGTACCACCCAACCGGCGGTCAGCCAGCAAATCAAACGCCTTGAAGAGCAACTGGCGATCCGCCTCTTTGATCGCATTTACCGCGGCATCGAACTGACCGACGCCGGTGCCCTGCTGTTCGAGCATGTGCAGGGCGGCCTGCAGAATATCAACCAGGGGCTCGGCGCCATCACTCAACAAAGCCAGCATGAAGTGCTGCAAGTCGCCACCGACTTTGCCTTCGCCGCCTATTGGCTGATGCCGCGCTTGCATCGCTTTCACCAGGCCAACCCGCAGGTGGATGTCAGCCTGGTCACCAGTGAGCGCAACCACGCCACCCTGCGCAGCGATATTGATGTGGCGGTGCTGTTCGGCGATGGCCGTTTCAAGCAGGGCGAGAGCCTGTGGTTGTTCAATGAGGAAGTGTTCCCGGTGTGCAGCCCACAGTGGCTCAAGGAGCAGGTCGCGCCCCTGACGGTGCAGGCCTTGCAAGACTGCCCGTTGCTGCACCTGCGTCAGGAAAACAACAGCCAGTGGTTCGACTGGAACGGCGTGTTCCGCGAACTGGGTATCACGGCTGCGCCGACCCCTGGGCAATTGCGCTTTGACAACTACACCTTGCTAATCCAGGCCGCGATTGCCGGCCAGGGCGTCGCCATCGGCTGGCGCCACCTGGTGGATAACCTGCTGGAGCAGAATTGGCTGTGCCGGCCGATCAGCCACACGGTGACGTCGCGCTTGGGCTATTACGTGGTGCAGCCCCAGCGCAAACGCCGCGGACAGTTGGTGGACCGCTTTGTCGAGTGGCTGGTGGCGGAACAGGCCAACAGTGCGCACTCGTTGACCGGGCTGGCCCTGCCGTCGATTGCGGTCTAGGATCGGCGCACAGTGGAACCGGAGTCTGTCATGCAACGTATCAAGGGCTACCACGCCCATATCTACTTCGACGCCAGCACGATTGAGCAGGCGCGCACGCTCTGTGAAGACGCCGCCAAGTTGTTCCCGCTGCGCATGGGCCGCGTGCACGAGCGGCCCGTGGGCCCGCACCCGGATTGGAGTTGCCAGTTGGCGTTCGAGCCGGAATATATCGGCGTGGTGTTGCCGTGGCTGGCGCTGCATCGCAATGGTCTGGTGGTGTTCCTGCACCCTGAAACCGGTGACGACCTCAAGGACCACACCGATTACGCCATCTGGATGGGTGCGATGCGCGAACTGGACCTGTCTATTTTTTAGCCTTTCCTACCCGATAATCCTGCGTCTTTCCCTAAGTAAAAACAGGATGAGTTGTAGGATTAATCTTGTCTTGTCTCATTATATGGGATTGACATTTATATATTGAGATATTCCGCGCCCTAGGTTTATATTCGCCCATCTGCTTTTTTCAGCACCCACTCATTTCAGGTGAAGCGATGCAGGCGCAATTGATCGCGCTCGATTGGGGGACCAGCTCCCTTCGTGCTTACAAACTCGGCCCCGCGGGGGTTGTGCTGGAACAGCGCTCGCAAGCCTGGGGCATCATGCATTTGCCCACAGAGCCCCGGGAAATAGCCGGTGTGCTGTGCACTGAGGGCTTTGAACTGGCGTTCGATAGCGCCTGCGGCGATTGGCTTGATGCCCAGCCCGAGCTGCCGGTGATCGCTTGCGGCATGGTCGGCAGCGCACAGGGTTGGAGCGAGGCGGCCTATCGCAGCACGCCCGTGGATGTCGCCAGTCTCGGCCAGGCGTTGCATGGCATACGCAGCCTGCGCGGGGTGCAGGTGCATATCGTGCCGGGGGTGATCGAGCAAGTGGGTCTGCCCAATGTCATGCGTGGCGAAGAAACCCAAGTACTCGGCGTACTGCAAGGCCTTGGGCCCCAGGTGTTGATCGGCCTGCCCGGCAGCCATTCCAAGTGGGTCGAGGTGGTGGAAGGCCGCATTACCCATTTCGATACCTTCATGACTGGCGAAGTGTTTGCGGTGTTGAGCAAGCACAGCATCCTGGGGCGTACCCAACAAGCAAGCGAGCAGTTCCAGGCCGAGGCGTTTGATCGAGGCGTGCGCGTGGCGCTGTCCAACGATGGTCAGCGTGGCGTGCTTTCGACCCTGTTCAGTGCCCGTACCCTTGGGCTGACCGCGCAGCTGGCGTCCGACCAGCAACCCGATTACCTGTCTGGCCTGCTCATCGGCCATGAGCTCGCCGGCTTGCCAGATTCGGCCAAACATCAGCCGATCATCCTGGTCGGCGCTGCTGCACTTTGCGCCCGCTATCAACGCGCCCTCGCCCTTTGCGGATTTGCCCACGTCAGCCTGGCGCAAGAAGCCACTGAGCGTGGCCTGTGGCAACTGGCGCAAGCCGCCGGGCTCATTCGACCTGTACTGGAGGCCTGACATGCTCAAGCAAGCACTCGCACAAAACGGTTTGATCGCCATCCTGCGCGGCCTACGCCCCGACGAAGCCCAGGCGGTCGGCCAGGTGCTGTACGACGCGGGGTTTCGCGTGATCGAAGTGCCGCTCAACTCGCCAGACCCTTACACCAGCATCCGCATCCTGCGCGACAGCTTGCCCGCCGATTGCCTGATCGGTGCCGGCACGGTGTTGACGCCTGAGCAGGTCGAACAGGTCAAGGCCGCCGGAGGCCAGGTGATCGTCATGCCCCACAGCGATGCCAAGGTGCTGCGTGCCGCCAAAGCGGCGGGCCTGTACTTGTCGCCTGGGGTAGCCACGCCTACCGAAGCCTTTGCCGCACTGGCCGAAGGCGCCGATGTGTTGAAGCTGTTCCCGGCCGAGCAGATGGGCCCTTCAGTGATCAAGGCATGGCTGGCGGTATTGCCGGCGGGCACATTGCTGCTGCCGGTGGGCGGCATCACCCCGGACAACATGCAGGTGTTTACCGACGCCGGCGCCAAGGGCTTCGGATTGGGTTCCGGGCTGTTCAAGCCGGGCATGACAGTGGATCAGGTTGCGAGCCGTGCCCAGGCTTATGTCGCCGCCTGGAAAGCCCTGAGCTGAGAGCATATTCCGCGCCCACAGGCGCTGCATCTATAAGAGAGACAAGAGATGAAAATCACCAAACTGACGACCTTTATCGTTCCGCCGCGCTGGTGCTTCCTCAAGGTCGAAACCGACCAGGGTGTGACCGGCTGGGGCGAGCCGGTGGTCGAGGGCCGCGCTCACACGGTGGCCGCCGCCGTCGAAGAACTGTCCGACTACCTGATCGGCAAAGACCCTCGCAATATCGAAGATATCTGGACCGTGCTCTATCGCGGCGGCTTCTACCGAGGCGGCGCGGTGCATATGAGCGCCCTCGCCGGCATCGACCAGGCGTTGTGGGACATCAAGGGCAAGGCCCTCGGTGTATCGGTCAGCGATCTGCTGGGCGGCCAGGTGCGTGACAAGATCCGTGTGTACTCATGGATCGGCGGTGACCGCCCCGCCGATACTGCCCGTGCCGCCAAAGAGGCGGTGGCCCGTGGCTTTACAGCCGTGAAAATGAATGGCACCGAAGAATTGCAGTTTGTCGACAGCTTCGAAAAAGTCGACCTGGCCCTGGCCAACGTCGCTGCCGTGCGCGATGCGGTCGGCCCTAACGTGGGTATTGGCGTCGACTTCCATGGCCGCGTGCACAAGCCGATGGCCAAGGTGCTGATGAAAGAGCTCGACCCGTACAAACTGATGTTCATTGAAGAGCCGGTGCTCAGCGAAAACTACGAAGCGCTGAAAGAACTGGCGCCGCTGACCAGTACGCCGATCGCCTTGGGCGAGCGCCTGTTCTCGCGCTGGGATTTCAAGCGGGTGCTCAGCGAAGGCTACGTCGACATCATTCAGCCGGACGCCTCCCACGCCGGTGGGATTACCGAAACCCGCAAGATCGCCAACATGGCCGAAGCCTACGACGTGGCCCTGGCCCTGCACTGCCCGCTGGGCCCGATTGCCTTGGCGGCATGCCTGCAACTGGATGCGGTTTGCTACAACGCGTTTATCCAGGAGCAGAGCCTGGGTATTCACTACAATGAAAGCAACGATTTGCTCGACTACGTGCGAGACCCGGGCGTATTCGACTATGACCAGGGCTTTGTGAAGATCCCCAACGGCCCGGGGTTGGGCATTGAGATCAACGAGGAGTATGTGGTTGAGCGCGCGGCCATCGGCCATCGCTGGCGCAACCCGATCTGGCGCCATGCCGATGGCAGTTTTGCCGAGTGGTGATTTCCACCTGATTGAAACGCGCTAAAAAATGTGGGAGCTGGCTTGCCTGCGATGGCGGTGGGTCAGTCACTGCAGTGGTGCCATTCATGCCGCCATCGCAGGCAAGCCAGCTCCCACATTGAGCGCGTTCCTTCCTCAACAAATATAAAAAGAGGCACCCCCATGCACCCTGAATCCCTCACCGGGCAGGCTTCTTTAGTCACGCCTAGCAGAAAGCGCTTTTTCATCATGGTGCTGCTGTTTATCACCGTGGTCATCAACTATCTCGACCGTAGCAACCTGTCGATTGCCGCGCCCGCGCTGACCAGCGAGCTGGGGATCGACCCGGTGCAAGTCGGGCTGATTTTCTCTGCCTTCGGCTGGACGTACGCGGCCATGCAAATCCCGGGTGGCTGGCTGGTAGATCGGGTGCCGCCGCGCATTCTCTACACGGCCGCCCTGCTGCTGTGGTCGATTGCCACCGTGATGCTAGGTTTCGCCGCCAGCTTTATCGCGCTGTTCGTGCTGCGCATGGCCGTGGGCGCCTTGGAGGCGCCGGCCTATCCCATCAACAGCCGTGTGGTCACCACCTGGTTTCCCGAGCGCGAGCGTGCCACGGCTATCGGCGTCTATACCTCCGGGCAATTCGTCGGCCTGGCGTTCCTCACTCCGGTACTGGCGTGGCTGCAGCACCAGTACGGCTGGCACATGGTGTTTGTGGTGACCGGGGGCGTCGGCATCCTGTGGGCCGCGATCTGGTACGCGGTGTACCGCGAGCCCAAGGATTTCAAAGGCGCCAACGAAGCCGAAATCCAACTGATCCGCGACGGTGGCGGGCTGGTGGACATGCAGGCTAAAACCGTCAAGGCACCCTTCAGCTGGACCGACCTCGGCATCGTGCTGAGCAAACGCAAGCTGTGGGGCATCTACCTGGGCCAGTTTTGCCTGAACTCCACGCTGTGGTTCTTCCTGACCTGGTTCCCGACGTACCTGGTGAAATATCGCGGCATGGACTTTATCCAGTCTGGCTTGCTGGCCTCCTTGCCGTTCCTGGCCGCGTTTGTGGGCGTGCTGTGTTCGGGGGTGTTTTCCGATTGGCTGATTCGGCGTGGGGCGTCAGTGGGCTTTGCGCGCAAGTTGCCGATCATCAGCGGGCTGCTGATTTCCACGGCGATCATCGGGGCCAACTACGTGGACTCGACGGGGTGGGTCATCGCGTTTCTGGCGGTGGCGTTTTTCGGCAATGGCCTGGCGTCGATCACCTGGTCGTTGGTGTCGACCTTGGCGCCTGCCCGTCTGCTGGGGCTGACCGGCGGGGTGTTCAACTTCATTGGCAACCTGGCGGCGATTGCCACACCTATCGTGATTGGCTTTCTGGCCAGTGGCTCATCGTTTGCGCCGGCCATCACCTATATCGCGGTCTTGGCGTTGCTCGGTGCGCTTTCCTACATAGTGCTGGTCGGCAAAGTAGAGCGGATAGAACTGTAAAGAGGGCGACCTTCGGGTCGCCCTTTTTTCGTTCTACGGCACCGACATCTCGTTGCGAAATATATTGTGCGGGTCCCAGCGCTGCTTGGTACGGCGCAAGCGGCTTTCGATCATCAGATCGGGAAAGAAGATTTTGTACCACTGGGGGTTTTTGCCGTTGGCCGGGTTACCGCCTTTGTAAGTCATGTCGAGGTCGGGGTAATTGATGTAGCAGCCTTCGAACGCATCGTTGAGCGGCACGCCTTGAGCGTCGGCAAACGCGTTGAAGTACAGCCCTCGGATCCAGTCAGCATGGACTTGGTCCGCAGCGGCGCTGTCGCCGTGCCAGTAACATTGGGGTTGCCACTTGAGGAAGGACGAACGCTGGGCGGCCGACGACTCCTTGCGCACGGGCGCGCTGGCGGCGTTGATCTGGCCGCCGAAGGACTGGATCTGGATCAGGCTTTGTGTCAGGTGGTTGTCAGGGTCCGGCCAGGTCAAGGCCCGCCAGATGGCCTCTAATACGTGAGGGCTGAATTCACCTTTCTGATAGGCCGATTTATAGCGCCCACGCTGATTGTCTCCCGAACCATTCAATGTTTGCTGGCACGCCAGCCAATCCAGGCGCCGCGCCGCAGCCTGGGCGGATGACACTGAGTCGATGGGGCGCCCGCCGACTGTGCCAGGCGGCAAATGGACCACATGAAACGGCACCAGCGACTCGGTGGCAGGTAAGCCGATGGCCTTGAGTATCTTGTCGACAAAATCATCGAAGGGCGCAAGGTCGTTCAGCTCACCCTCCTTGTCCACATAATGGATGCCCAGGGTGATATTGCCTGTGTGCTCGTGGCGCATTTCCAGTTTGGTCGCCAGGCCCCAGGTGTCCGGGTTGTTCTGATGGCTGGCAAACCATAGCTGGTAAGCCGCCAGCAGATTGTTCAGTGCATCCTGGGTCAGTACTGACCAACCCCATTCCAACACCAGCCACAGTACTTCTTTGGGGGCCGGTGGCAGGTCTTCGAAGTAATAGCTGGTAATAATGCCGAATTGCCCACCCCCCGCACCGCAGCACGCGGCGAACAGGTCCAATTCGTCCTGTTGGGTGCTGTCCCGGCTGACATGGCGCGGTTCGAGCTCTTTGCCTTGGCTGTCAGGCACCAGGATATCGACCCCACTGAGCCAGTCACACACCAGTCCATACTTGCGCGACAGCAGCCCGTAGCCGCCACCACAAATGTGCCCGCCCAGGCCCACTGAGTAACATGAGCCGCCGGGCAGGGTCTTGTTGGCCTGCTTGTACAACGCGCTATAGCTGTCCCAGACCTGGCTGCCGGCCTCTAGGCGAAAGCGGTAGCGAAAGGGCTGCGTCGGGCTCAGCTCTGAGCCGATTTGCCCGCTGGCGTCGTACACCTCTCGGTTCAGCGCGCTGATATCCAGGATCGACAGCACCTCATTCGGGCTGTCGGGCATCTTGTTGGCGACAAACCCTTCGTAGCAATGACCGCCGCTGCGTACGGTGATGCGCCCATTGGGCAGGGCCAATGCCTGGGCGGCGGCGTCCATGATGTCTTGCGGGCTGCGGCACAGGTAAATCAGATTGGCGCCCTTGGTCGACGACTGGCCCTGCACGTTTCCCAAGGGCCAGCGCAGGTTGAAGCCTTTTTGTAGGGCTGAGTGACGACGGTCTGAAACCGTGACGAGATCAAATGCCATGATGTACTCCTTAAAGAGACAAGAATGACTTCTGATGCGGCTAACTTAACGACCGAGGGGCAAGGACTGCAGGACTTGCGAAGGTGGTTAGACGGCAAAGGGCACGAAGTGCGATAAAAAAGGAGGTGGGCGACATGCCCACCTCCTTTGAAGCCTAGCGTATGAGCTGCGGTCGTTGTGCAGTTTACTTGCGTGCGTTGCGAACACCTTCCGACAGCGCCGCGCACAGGGTCAGTACGCCATCAATGGCTTGCTGGTCGTTCTTGGCCGTGGCGATGTGATCGATCAGCGCCGAACCCACTACCACCCCGTCTGCCAGGCGTGCGATGGCCGCTGCCTGGTCCGGTGTGCGGATACCAAAGCCGATGCTGATCGGCAGGTCGGTATGACGGCGCAGGCGGGTCACGGCTTCTTCGACGTGTTCCAGAGTGGCGGCGCCCGCCCCGGTGACACCGGCGACCGACACGTAATACACAAACCCGGAGCTGCCATTGAGCACAGTAGGCAGGCGCACATCATCGGTGGTCGGCGTGGTCAGGCGGATAAAGTCGATGCCTGCGGCCTGGGCCGGGTCGCACAGCTCGCCGTTGTGCTCGGGGGGCATGTCCACCACGATCAGGCCGTCGACGCCAGCTGCCTTGGCATCGGCAATGAACTGCGACACGCCATATTTATGGATCGGGTTGAAATAGCCCATCAACACCAGCGGCGTGTCGTTGTTGTCCTGGCGGAACTCGCGAACCATCTGCAGGGTTTTCAACAGGTTCTGTTTGGCAGCCAGCGCGCGGATATTGGCCAGTTGAATGGCCGGGCCGTCGGCCATCGGGTCGGTGAAGGGCATGCCCAGTTCGATGACGTCGGCGCCAGCGGCCGGCAAGCCCTTGAGGATCGCCAGCGAGGTGTCATAGCCGGGGTCGCCAGCGGTGACGAAGGTCACCAGGGCGGCGCGGTTTTGTTCTTTAAGTTGCGCAAAGCGCGTTTGCAGGCGGCTCATCAGTGTTTCTCCTGCTTGGACTGTTCCATATGGTGCATCACGGTCTGCATGTCTTTGTCGCCACGGCCCGAGAGATTGACCACCATCAGATGATCCTTGGGCAAGTTTGGCGCGCGCTTGAATACTTCAGCCAGGGCATGGGCGCTTTCCAGGGCAGGAATGATCCCTTCCAGGCGGCAGCATTTGTGGAAGGCTTCCAGGGCTTCGTCGTCCGTTACCGAGGTGTATTGGACGCGGCCAATGTCATGCAACCAGGCGTGTTCCGGGCCGATGCCGGGGTAGTCCAGGCCTGCGGAAATCGAGTGGGCGTCGATGATCTGGCCGTCGTCGTCCTGCAGCAGGAAGGTGCGATTGCCGTGCAGCACGCCCGGGACGCCGCCGTTGAGGCTGGCGGCGTGCTTGCCGGTTTCGATGCCATGGCCTGCGGCTTCAACGCCGATGATCTCGACGCTGGTGTCATCCAGGAACGGGTGGAACAGGCCCATGGCGTTGGAACCGCCGCCGATGCACGCCACCAGGCTGTCCGGCAGGCGGCCTTCCTGGGCTTGCAGCTGGGTGCGGGTTTCCTTGCCGATCACTGCCTGGAAGTCGCGCACCATCGCCGGGTATGGGTGTGGGCCGGCCACGGTGCCGATCAGGTAGAAGGTGCTGTCGACGTTGGTGACCCAGTCGCGCAGGGCTTCGTTCATGGCGTCTTTGAGGGTGCCGGTGCCGGCGACCACGGGGATGACCTCGGCGCCCAGCAGCTTCATGCGAAACACGTTGGCCTGCTGGCGCTCGATGTCGGTGGTGCCCATGTAGATCACGCATTGCAGGCCAAAGCGCGCCGCCACAGTTGCGGTGGCCACGCCGTGCATGCCGGCGCCGGTCTCGGCGATGATGCGTTTTTTGCCCATGCGCCGGGCCAGCAGGATCTGGCCGATGCAGTTGTTGATCTTGTGCGCGCCGGTGTGGTTGAGCTCTTCACGCTTGAGGTAGATCTTGGCGCCGCCGCAGAACTCGGTGAGGCGTTCGGCAAAGTACAGCGGGCTTGGGCGTCCGACATAATCGCGCTGAAAGTAGGCCAATTCTTCGTTAAACGCCGGATCTACCTTCGCCGCTTCGTATTCACGGGCCAGGTCGAGAATCAACGGCATCAGGGTTTCAGCGACGTAGCGGCCGCCGAACGCACCAAACAGGCCGTTGGCGTCGGGGCCGTTGCGTAGATCGGTCTGGGACTGAGTCATGGGACGCTCCAGGAAAGAATGTGTTTAAAGGCAATGACGGTCACTCTACTCGTGACGCCCTGGCCTGAAAACCGATAAGATCGCCGTAACCTGTCAGGAAAACTCACAAATGAGTCGTGATCTCCCGCCCCTTAATGCCCTGCGCGCTTTTGAAGCCACTGCTCGCCTTAACAGCGTCAGCCAGGCTGCGCAGCTATTGCACGTGACCCACGGTGCGGTCAGCCGGCAGTTGAAAGTACTGGAGGAGCATTTGGGCGTGAGCCTGTTCGTCAAGGATGGACGCGGCCTTAAACTCACAGATGCTGGCGTCAGGCTACGAGATGCCAGCAGCGAGGCTTTTGAGCGGTTGCGCGACGTGTGCGCCGAACTCACCCAACGCGGCGCTGATGCGCCCTTCGTTCTTGGCTGTTCAGGCAGCTTGCTGGCTCGTTGGTTTATCCCTCGGCTGGGGCGGTTGAATGCCGACTTGCCGGATTTACGCCTGCACCTGTCGGCGGGCGAAGGCGATCTGGACCCGCGCCGTCCGGGGCTGGATGCCCTGCTGGTATTCGCTGAGCCGCCTTGGCCGGCGGACATGCAAGTGTATGAACTGGCCAGCGAGCGTATCGGCCCGGTCTTGAGCCCCCGCTTCGCCGGTTTTGAACACCTGCGTCAGGCCCCAGCGTCGGAACTGCTGGAGCAACCCTTGCTTCACACCACGTCAAGGCCGCAAGCCTGGCCCAGTTGGGCACGGCAACACGGCATCGAACCCGGTGCGCTGAAGCTCGGCCAGGGGTTTGAGCATTTGTATTATTTACTGGAAGCGGCGGTTGCCGGCTTGGGAGTGGCAATTGCGCCAGAACCGCTGGTGGCAGAGGACCTGCGAGCGGGTCGCCTGGTGGCGCCGTGGGGGTTCAGTGAAACCCCGGCGCACCTGGCGTTGTGGCTACCCAAGCGCGCCGCAGACGGGCGCGCCGGGCAGTTGGCGCAATGGCTCAAGGCTGAGCTGTTGCGTCAACCGGTGTAACCGGTCAATCAGTCACCGCGCTTGCACAGCAGGTAAGCCGCCAGCAGGCCCAGCGCGCCCACGGCGACGCCAGCGGTCGTCCATGGGTGCTCTTGTGCGTAGTCACGGGTGGCAGCGCTGGTTTCGCGGATTTTGACTTTGCTTTCTTCGTAGGCGTCGCTGATCAGATGGCGAGAGTGCTTGAGCGCGTTCTCGGCATTGCTCTTCAAGGCCTTCAGCGTTTTGCGCGACTCATCGGACGCGTCGTCCTTGAGGCTCTCCAGAGATTTGAGCAGGCTCGAAATCTCGGCTTCCATGCTTTCCAGCGACGCTTTGCGTAAAGAAGTGTTGGCCATGTGGACATCTCCTGAAGTGATTGAGTGGCGTGTGTAGATACCGACTGCGCCGGTTTCAGAAAGTGCAGTAATTCTGAACTTTCGCCTCCCAACGGTCGCCTGAAGCAGTACGCACATTCGCTGCTAGTCTTGATTGACGACCTAAAGACGACCTAAAGGAGAAACGCCATGAGTGATCATCACACGTACAAGAAAGTCGAACTGGTAGGCTCTTCCACCACCAGCATCGAAGACGCGATCAACAATGCTCTGGCCGAAGCCAACAAGAGCATCAAGCATCTGGAGTGGTTTGAGGTGACCGAAACCCGTGGTCACATCAAGGATGGCAAGGCTGCGCACTTCCAGGTCACGCTCAAAGTGGGATTTCGCATTGCCAGTAGTTGATCGGCAGAGTTGAACTTTGCCCGCTGGCCGATTGCCATAACCTGCGCTACAAACAACGGGTGCCGACGCGATGAGCGTCGGCACGCTCTTTTTGATCAGCGCAAGGAAAGTAACGGATGAAGAAGTTTCTGTTAGCGGTAGGGTTGTTGAGCATTGCGGGTACCGCTATGGCGGCGGGCAAGCCTTGTGAAGAGCTGAAAAGCGAAATCGCAGCGAAAATCGACGCCAAGGGTGCTTCGGGGTATTCGCTGGAAGTGGTGGACAAAGGTGCTACGCCAAGTGACCACACAGTAGTTGGCACCTGCGAAGGTGGCACCAAGGAAATTGCCTACAAGCGCGGCTAACCTCGTGCTGTATAAGCGACGCACCTGTGGCGAGGGAGCTTGCTCCCGCTGGGCTGCGTAGCGGCCCCAAAAAAATGGGAGCGCTGCGCACTCCAGCGGGAGCAAGCTCCCTCGCCACAGGTATATCGTTTTACCATTCAGCCCTTCATCACTTGTGCAAGCAGCTCGTAAGAATGAATCCGGTCTGCGTGCTCATACAGGTCACTGGTAAAAATCAGCTCATCGGCACCGGTCTGCTCGATCAACACCTCCAACTTGCCGCGAATCTTCGCGGGGCTACCCACCATGGCCAGCCCGAGGAAGCTGCCCACCGCGTCTTCTTCATGGGGCAACCACAGGCCGTCCATGGTTTTTACAGGAGGGCGCTGCACCAGACTCTGGCCGCGCATCAACGCCAGAATACGCTGGTACACCGAGGTGGCCAGGTAATCGGCCTGCTCATCGGTGTCCGCGGCCACCAGCGGAATGCCGAGCATCACGTAGGGCTTGTCCAGCACCGCCGAAGGCTTGAAGTGATTGCGGTACACGCGAATTGCTTCGTGCATCAGGCGCGGCGCGAAATGGGAGGCGAAGGCGTAAGGCAAGCCACGCTCACCGGCCAATTGCGCGCTGAACAGGCTTGAACCCAGCAGCCACACTGGCACATTGGTGCCGGTGCCCGGTACCGCGATAACCCGTTGGTCGGGCGTACGCGGGCCCAGGTAGGCCATCAGCTCGGCCACATCTTCGGGGAAGTCATCGGCACTGCCGGAGCGTTCACGGCGCAGGGCGCGGGCGGTCATCTGGTCTGAACCGGGCGCACGCCCCAGGCCCAGGTCAATACGACCGGGGTAGAGGCTTTCAAGGGTGCCGAACTGCTCGGCGATCACCAGTGGCGCGTGGTTAGGCAGCATCACCCCGCCGGAACCCACCCGAATGGTCGAGGTGCCGCCTGCCAGGTAACCGAGCAGTACCGAGGTGGCCGAACTGGCGATACCGTCCATATTGTGGTGCTCGGCTACCCAGAAACGGTGGTAGCCGAACTTCTCCACATGCTGGGCCAGGTCCAGGGAATTACGCAGGGACTGCGCCGGGTTGCCGTCGGCGCGCACGGGCACGAGGTCAAGGGTCGAGAATTTTACGTCGGACAGCGATTTCATAAGCCTGCTTCTCCAATGGGGGCGCAGGCTTTCTATACGAACCAAAACCTGCCGCTTCATGTGCATGCTCTATGCAATGAGGGCATATACCCGAGATTCAATAGGTAGATCTGAAATTTCCTACTAGATTGCTAGGTTTCTCTTACGAATGAACTTTGTTTTGACGTCTATCCTCAGAACCCTTACCGACGCAAAACCACCGTTCGAGGAGAAAGCTATGAGTATCGTTAAAAAGGCATCCGCGCATTGGGAAGGCGACCTGAAGACTGGCCTGGGCTCCATTTCCACCGAAACCGGCGTGCTGCGCGAAGCGCCCTACGGCTTCAAGGCCCGCTTCGAGGGCGGCAAGGGTACCAACCCTGAAGAATTGATCGGCGCGGCTCACGCCGGCTGTTTCTCCATGGCGTTTTCCATGATTCTCGGCGACGCCGGGCTGAAGGCTGACAGCATCGACACCCAGGCCGAAGTGACCCTGGACCAGGTCGAGGGCGGCTTTGCGATTACAGCAGTGCATCTGATCCTGAAGGCCAAAATTCCAGGCGCGAGCCAGGCGCAGTTCGATGAACTGAGCAAAAAGGCCAAGGAAGGGTGCCCGGTGTCCAAGGTGCTGAATGCAACCATCACCTTGGATGCCACGCTGATCAACTGACACAGCAGTCATCTTATGTGGGAGCGGGCTTGCTCGCGAATGCAGTGGATCAGCCGATATCTTCGGTGACTGATACTGCGTATTCGCGAGCAAGCCCGCTCTCACATTTTTGGTGCTGCGTTAAATTAGAACTCGTGTTTGCAAAATGTGGTCGAATAGCCCATGCAGCCTAGGCGCACACTCGTGCGCAGCGCATTCAGGGAGCTCCACACATGAAACGTTTTGCCTTGGCAATCATCTGCGGTGTATTGGCCACTTCGGCCGTGGCCGCGCCAAAAGATTGTGAAGAGCTCAGGAAAGAAATCGAAGTGAAGATCCAGGCCAAGGCGATTCCGTCCTACACCCTGGAAATCATCACCGCCGAAGAAGCCAAGAACCATGACGAAGCCATGATTGTCGGCTCATGCGAAAACGGCACCAAGCGCATCATCTATCAAAAGAACAATGACTGACTCAGATGCAGTTCACGCTGCGCTCTTCGGCCAGTAGCTGGCGGGTTGAGTCGTACAGCCGGATGTTGGGCGTGAACGCCAGTGAGCGCCCTTCCAGCACATAGCGCTGGCCGGCCTGAAAGTGGTCGTACTGCAGCGTCATGAAGCAGGTGCGATACATCATCTGGCTGAGGCCACCCAGGCCGCCGCCGGCGGGCACTTCAAAGTCAAAGCGCACCATTAGCTCGTGAGGGCCGGGAGGCATTTGAAAAAAGCGCCCGTCGTCGAGGTTTTTCCCGTCAAGGCGCTGAGCCATTACCAACTTGGAACCCGGGGTGGGCGTGGTGAAATCGACCCAGGCCTGCTGCGGGTCCACGGGGGGGATGGGGGTCGAGGCGCAAGCGCTGAGGAATACAGCGGCGACGGGAAGCAAGAGCTGGCGCATGGCAGGTACTCAACACGAGAAGAGGCTTGAGTATAAACATGCCATGCCGTGGAAAAATCCCCTGCAAGCGCGATAGTCTGGCGAACCCATCATCCAGGAGCAGTCAGGGCATGATCAGACGTTTTCTTCCAGGGCTGATGGCTGTGCTGCTCAGCGGCTGCTCCAGTGTCAGTTATTACAGCCAGTTGGCGAGTGGCCAGTGGCAGCTGTTGCGGGCCCGGGAGCCGGTTGCCGAGGTCATCGCCGACCCTGCTCGCCGGCCAGCGCTGCGCGAGCATCTGGCTCAATCGCAGAAAGCCCGAACCTTTGCCAGTGAACACCTGCATCTGCCTGACAACCAAAGTTACCGGCTCTATGCCGATATCGGCCGACCCTATGTGGTCTGGAATGTCTTCGCCACGCAGGAATTTTCCCTGTCGCCACAGAACCATTGCTTTCCCATCGCCGGTTGCGTCGCCTATCGCGGCTACTACAACCAGGGCGCGGCGCGGGGCGAGGCGGCGCTGTTGCGGCGACAGGGCATGGATGTGTCGATCGGTGGCGTGGAGGCCTATTCCACCCTGGGCTGGTTCAACGACCCGATCATGAGCTCGATGATGAGCTGGGGCGATGAGCGCCTTGCCACGCTGATTTTCCATGAGCTGGCCCACCAGCGCTTCTACGTGAAGGATGACACCGAGTTCAACGAGTCCTATGCCAGTTTTGTCGAGCAGGAGGGCACGCGCCAATGGCGTGCGGCGCGGGGCCTGGCGCCTATCGGCGATGCGGCGTTGAAGCAACGCGATCAATTTATCCGGCTGATTCTCGATACCCGCAAACGTCTGGAGGCGTTGTACGCGCAGCCGTTGGCAGCGGACGCGATGCGCCGGGCCAAAGCGGCGCAATTCGAGCAGTTGCGCAGCGAATACCGGCACCTGCGTGATAGCCAATGGGGTGGTGACAAGCGTTATGACGCCTGGATCAACCAGCCGATGAATAACGCGCGGCTTTTGCCGTTTGGGTTGTATGACCAATGGGTGCCGGCGTTTGCGGCGTTGTTTGCGCGGGAAGGCGGGGATTGGATTAGGTTTTATGCGGCGGTGGAGCGGTTGGGTGGGTTGCCGGTGGAGCAGCGTAAAGCGGCGTTGAGGCAGTTGGAGAAGGTGGGTCGTTAGGGCCTCTTCGCGGTCTCAAGGACGCTGCAAAAACGCCTGATGCATCTGGTCCAACGTCTCGAAATGCCAGGTCGGTGCCTCGGCACTCAGTTCTTCAAAACTACCAAACCCATACCCCACGGCAGCCGAATCCAGCCCATTACTGCGTGCCCCGATCAGGTCATGCTTGCGATCACCGATCATCAAGGTGGTGGCCGGGTCCAGCCGTTCCTCACGCATCAAATGCGCGATCAACTCGACCTTGTTGGTACGCGTGCCGTCCAGTTCGCTGCCGTAGATCACCTTGAAGTGCTTGGCAAAATCGAAATGCCGTGCAATCTCGCGGGCAAATTCCCACGGTTTGGAGGTGGCGATGTACAGCTGGCGCCCTTGGCTGTTCAGCTCTTCCAATAGCGCCATGACGCCGTCGAACACCCGGTTTTCATACAGGCCGGTGACCTTGAAGCGCTCACGGTAGAAATTCACCGCCTCCCATGCCTTGGCCTCGTCGAAGGCGTAAAACTGCATGAACGCCTGCAGCAAGGGCGGGCCGATGAAGTGTTCGAGCTTGGTCAGGTCGGGCTCATCAATGCCCAGCTTGGCCAGGGCGTACTGGATCGAACGCGTGATGCCCTCGCGCGGGTCGGTGAGCGTGCCGTCCAGGTCGAAGAGGACCGTTGGGTGGTTGAGGGTCATTGATCGAATCCTTCTGCCAGGTGCAGGTCCTTGAGCTTCACGTAGTTCGCAGCGCTGTAGGTGAAAAAGGCACGCTCCTTGTCCGTCAGCGCGCGGACCTGTTTAACCGGGCTGCCCACGTACAGGAAGCCGCTGTCGAGTTTCTTGCCAGGCGGCACCAGGCTGCCGGCGCCGATGATCACGTCGTCTTCGACCACGGCACCGTCCATCACAATGCTGCCCATGCCGATCAGTACACGGTTGCCGACGGTGCAGCCATGCAGCATGACCTTATGGGCGATGGTCACATCGTCGCCGATCAGCAACGGGAAACCCTCAGGATTGAACGGCCCGGCATGGGTAATGTGCAGCACGCAGCCGTCTTGCACGCTGGTGCGCGCACCGATGCGGATGCGGTGCATGTCGCCGCGAATCACCGTCAGCGGCCAAACCGAGCTGTCAGTGCCGATTTCGACATCGCCGATCACCACCGCCGAAATATCGACAAACGCCCCGGCGCCGAGGGTTGGCGTGTGGTTCTGATAGGTGCGAAGGGTCACGATAGCCTCTCTCTCTTCTGCTGATAGCTGCGGTGGGTGTTGATTGTAATTAAGATGGCCCCATCTTTGTTCTACATGTTTCTTCAGCCAAGGTGCCCACCGTGAGCGCGAACAACCCTCTTTTGCAGTCCTACGACCTGCCGCCGTTCTCGGCGATCCGTGCCGAGCACGTCCAGCCGGCCATCGAACAGATCCTCGCCGACAACCGCGTGGCAATCGCAGAGATCCTGCAAAGCCAGGGTAAAAATCCGACGTGGGCCGGCTTGGTCCTGGCCATGGATGAACTCAATGATCGCCTCGGCGCGGCCTGGAGCCCGGTCAGCCATCTCAATGCCGTGTGCAACAGCGCCGAACTGCGCGAAGCCTACGAGGCGTGCCTGCCGGCATTGAGCGCCTACTCCACCGAAATGGGCCAGAACCGTGAGCTGTTCCAGGCCTTCGAAGCCCTGGCCAACAGCCCGGAAGCTGCCGGTTTCGATGTGGCACAAAAAACCATTCTGGAACACTCCCTGCGTGACTTCCGCCTGTCGGGTATCGACTTGCCGCCGGAGCAGCAAAAACGCTACGCCGAGGTGCAGAGCAAGCTGTCCGAGTTGGGCAGCAAATTCTCCAACCAGTTGCTGGACGCTACCCAGGCCTGGACCAAGCACGTCACTGATGAGGCGACACTTGCCGGCCTGACCGATTCGGCCAAGGCGCAAATGGCTGCCGCCGCCCAGGCCAAGGGCCTCGACGGCTGGCTGATCACGTTGGAATTCCCCAGCTACTACGCCGTCATGACCTACGCCCAGGACCGTGCCCTGCGTGAAGAGGTGTACGCCGCCTACTGCACCCGTGCGTCGGACCAAGGCCCGAATGCCGGTCAGAACGATAACGGCCCGGTGATGGAGCAGATCCTCGACCTGCGTCAGGAACTGGCCCAATTGTTGGGTTATGCGTCGTTCTCCGAGTTGAGCCTGGCCACCAAGATGGCCGAATCCAGCGATCAGGTGCTGAGCTTCCTGCGCGACCTGGCCAAGCGCAGCAAGCCGTTTGCCGCCCAGGACCTGCAGCAACTCAAGGCCTACGCCGCCGAGCAAAGCTGCGCCGACCTGCAGAGCTGGGACAGCGGTTTCTACGGCGAAAAACTGCGTGAGCAGCGTTACAGCGTGTCCCAGGAAGCCCTGCGCGCCTACTTCCCCATCGACAAAGTGCTGGGCGGCCTGTTTGCCATTGTGCAGCGCCTGTACGGCATCGAGATCGCTGAGCTTAAAGGCTTCGACACCTGGCACCCGGATGTGCGCTTGTTCGAGATCAAGGAGAACGGCGAGCACGTCGGACGCTTCTTCTTCGACCTGTATGCCCGCGCCAACAAGCGTGGCGGTGCCTGGATGGACGGTGCCCGTGACCGCCGCCGTACCCTTGATGGCGTGCTGCAAAGCCCCGTGGCCAACCTGGTGTGCAACTTCACCCCGGCCGACAGGGGCAAGCCTGCACTGCTGACCCACGATGAAGTCACCACCCTGTTCCACGAATTCGGCCACGGCCTGCATCACCTGCTCACCCGCGTGGAGCACGCCGGCGTATCCGGTATCAACGGTGTGGCGTGGGACGCGGTGGAACTGCCGAGCCAATTCATGGAGAACTGGTGCTGGGAGCCTGAAGGCCTGGCGCTGATCTCCGGCCACTACGAAACCGGCGAGCCCCTGCCCCAGGACCTGCTGGAAAAAATGCTCGCGGCGAAAAACTTCCAGTCCGGTCTGATGATGGTGCGTCAGCTGGAGTTCTCGCTGTTCGACTTTGAACTGCACGCCACCCATGGCGATGGTCGCAGCGTGGCCCAGGTACTTGAAGGCGTGCGCGATGAAGTCTCGGTCATGCGCCCACCGGCCTACAACCGCTTCCCCAACAGCTTCGCTCACATCTTTGCCGGTGGTTATGCGGCGGGTTACTACAGCTACAAATGGGCGGAAGTGTTGTCGGCGGACGCGTTCTCCAAGTTTGAGGAAGACGGCGTGCTCAACGCCCAGACCGGGCGTGCCTTCCGTGAAGCCATCCTTGCCCGTGGCGGCTCCCAGGCGCCGATGGTGCTGTTCGTCGATTTCCGCGGCCGCGCGCCGTCGATTGACGCACTCTTGCGCCACAGCGGCCTGAGTGAGGACGCAGCAGCATGAGTGAAGGGCCTGTGATCACCAAAAAGCAATTTATCGCCGGGGCGGTCTGCCCGGCGTGCAGCGAGCCGGACAAGTTGAAGATGTGGACCGAAGACAGCGTGCCGCACCGCGAATGCGTGGCCTGCGGGTATACCGATACGCTGAATGATCAAGGCCTGTCGGTGCCCAAGGAATTGGGCACTAGGGTCAATACCACCGCGTTGAAAGCGCCGGCGGATCCTAAAGTGCAGGCAGTGCAGTTCTTCCCGAACCCGAAGCTGAAAAAAGACTAAGCCGGCACTCACTGTAGGAGCGAGCTTGCTCGCGAAGAACTCAACAGCGCGGCGTTTACCCAGGAAAACGCGCGTTATCGTTAACGTTCTTCGCGAGCACGCTCGCTCCTACAATTTTTTTCTTCCTTACCCGTTGTGGTGATCCAGCCTTTCATTGAGCACAACGCAAAGGCGCTGGTGCTGCAATCCCCATTCGCCAAAGCTGCGCGCAACTTGTCGACATCGGCTTTCATCATGTAGCGAACGCCATCCTTGAAACCATTGCTGCTGCCAAAGCCGCCCAAGGTCATTTCGTTCAGCGCGTCCTCCTTGCTCCACCCTTGAACCACCACACGATACATCGCTGCCATCAGGCCGGTGCGGTCGGCGCCGTGCTTGCAATGCATCAACACCGGGCCATCGGCCTCTGCTGCCTGAATTGCTCTGATTGCCGCCAGCACGTCGGCATCGTCGACGTGGTTGGTGCGATAGCTCAACTGCACCTGTTTGATATCAGAGGATTGGAGCCACTGCGTATCAGATTCTGGCAAGAAGTTGATGACCGTAACGATCTTGAGTTTTTGCAATAACGGCAGCGCACGTCCATCCGGCAATGCGCTGCGATAGAGCGTGGGTGTCATCTGGTGCAGGTTGTATTGGTTACCCACCGGCTGGGCCCACTCCGGCGAGCGGATCGACGCAGCCTCATCGGCTTGTACGGTGCTGAACAGGCTCATGAGCGCCAGGCCGAGAACGAGGAGTAAGCGTGTGTTGAACATGAACGTCGTGACCGAGCTAGGAAGTGGCTGATGGGCTGCAGATTCACTGAAAGCGGGTCAATACGGCGTGAGGTCCGTGTCAAAGAATCGTGATGCTTGCGATCTGATCCGGTGTTTTTGTCACCGAATCGACGCCTCTGAATTCTTAGCCTGCTATCATTTGTAACGAATGTTTGCCATTGTGCTGTGTGTGCTTGGATCCAATTAGCGGCAAAGCCTTCACGCTGCTCCCAGAAGCGGCGGATAAACCCGTGACCACATGATGAGGTGTACCTATGTCTGATCAAGATCAAGACAACCCCCGGCGTGACTTTTTACGCAAATCCTTGACCTTGATCCCGGTGGTCACGGTTGCCAGCACCGGCCTTGGCGGTTCGATGTTGATGGCCACTCCGGAACCGGCCCAGGCCGAGCCGGCCAAACCCGCGGTCAGCGACAAAGCCTACGAGCCAAGTTATTTCACGGCCGAGGAATGGGCGTTTATCAACGCCGCCGTCGAGCGCTTGATTCCCGCTGACGCCCAGGGACCCGGTGCCTTGGAAGCTGGCGCACCGGAATACATCGACCGCCAGATGAACACCCCTTACGCCAGTGGCGCCCTGTGGTTCATGCAAGGCCCGTTCAACGCTGATGCGGCGCCGGAGATGGGCTGGCAAAGTAAATTGGTACCCAAGGAGATCTATCGCCTCGGCATTGCTGCTACGGATGCGTGGTCGAAAGCGTTCAACGGTAAGGCTTTTGCTGCGCAAGACAGCGCTACCCGAGACGATATGCTGCGACGCCTGGAGGCTGGCGGCAGTGAAGTCGCTGCGCACTTCGACGCGGTGCCGCCCAAGATGTTCTTCAACCTTTTGCTGCAAAACACCAAGGAAGGCTTCTTCTGCGACCCTATCCACGGCGGTAATAAAGGCATGGTCGGCTGGACCATGATCGGCTTTCCCGGCGCCCGCGCCGATTTCATGGATTGGGTGGAACGCAACGAGCAATACCCCTTCCCGGCTGTTTCCATTCGCGGCGAGAGGGCGTAAACGTGGCGACCATCATGAAGAAAGTGGATGCAGTGATTGTGGGCTTCGGCTGGACGGGCGCGATCATGGCCAAAGAGCTGACAGAAGCGGGCCTCAACGTGGTAGCGCTGGAGCGCGGCCCGATGCAGGACACTTATCCAGACGGCAACTATCCCCAGGTCATCGACGAATTGACCTACAGCGTGCGTAAGAAGCTGTTCCAGGACATCTCCAAAGAAACGGTGACCATTCGCCACAGCGTGAATGACGTCGCCCTGCCCAATCGTCAGTTGGGCGCGTTCTTGCCGGGTAATGGCGTTGGTGGTGCGGGGCTGCACTGGTCGGGCGTGCATTTTCGCGTTGATCCAATTGAGCTGCGCATGCGCAGCCATTACGAAGAGCGCTACGGGAAGAACTTCATTCCCAAGGACATGACCATCCAGGACTTCGGCGTCAGCTATGAAGAGCTGGAGCCGTTTTTCGATTATGCGGAAAAAGTCTTTGGCACCTCCGGGCAAGCCTGGACGGTCAAGGGCCAACTGGTCGGCGAAGGCCGTGGCGGCAACCCCTACGCGCCGGATCGATCCAACCCGTTTCCGCTTGCGGCGCAGAAAAATACCGTCTCCGCCCAGCTGTTTCAGAAAGCGGCGACCGACGTAGGTTACAAACCTTACAACCTGCCTTCGGCCAACACGTCGGGGCCGTACACCAACCCCTACGGTGCGCAGATGGGCCCGTGCAACTTCTGCGGTTTTTGCAGTGGCTACGTGTGCTACATGTATTCCAAAGCATCGCCAAACGTGAACATCCTGCCGGCCTTGCGCCAGGTGCCCAACTTCGAGCTGCGGCCCAATTCCCACGTGCTCAAGGTCAACCTCGACAGCACCAAGAAGAAAGCCACCGGCGTGACCTACATCGACGCCCAGGGCCGCGAATGTGAACAACCGGCCGACCTGGTGATTCTTGGCGCATTCCAGTTCCATAACGTGCGCCTGATGCTGCTGTCGGGCATCGGCAAGCCCTACGACCCGATTACCAACGAGGGTGTGGTAGGCCGCAACTTCGCCTACCAGAACATGGGCACCATCAAGGCGTTCTTCGACAAGGACACCCACACCAACAACTTTATCGGCGCGGGCGGCAATGGCGTGGCCATCGACGACTTCAACGCCGACAACTTTGACCATGGCCCCCATGGCTTTGTGGGGGGGTCGCCGATGTGGGTCAACCAGGCGGGCAGCCGGCCGATTGCCGGTACGTCCAACCCGCCGGGCACGCCGGCGTGGGGCAGTGCCTGGAAGCGCGCCACCGCCGATTACTACACCCATCAAGTCTCAATGGATTCCCACGGTGCCCATCAGTCCTACCGGAGCAACTACCTGGATCTGGACCCGGTTTACCGCGATGCCTACGGCCTGCCGCTGCTGCGCATGACCTTCGACTGGCAAGAAAACGACATCAAGATGAACCGCTTCATGATGGAAAAAATGGGCAAAGTGGCCCAGGCCATGAACCCCAAGGCCATCGCCGTGCTGGGTAAAAAGGTCGGTGAGCATTTCAATACCGCCTCCTACCAGACCACCCACCTCAACGGTGGCGCGATCATGGGCACCGACCCGAAAACCAGTGCGTTGAACCGCTACTTGCAGAGCTGGGATGTACACAACGTCTTTGTCCCTGGTGCTTCCGCTTTCCCACAAGGCTTGGGCTACAACCCTACCGGCCTGGTGGCAGCGTTGACCTATTGGTCGGCACGAGCGATTCGCGAGCAGTACCTCAAAAACCCCGGCCCGCTGGTTCAGGCATAAGGAGCGATGACCATGAAAGCACTCGTTATCGCCTCCCTGGCGCTGTTCAGCAGCTGCTCGATCAGCGCCGCCGAAACCGATCTGATCAAGCAGGGTGAATACCTGGCGCGCGCCGGCGACTGCGTCGCCTGCCACACCGCCAAGGGTGGAAAGCCCTTCGCTGGCGGCCTGCCGATGGAAACGCCCATTGGCGTGATCTACTCCACCAACATCACCCCGGACAAGACCGGTCTGGGCGACTACAGCTTCGAGGATTTCGACAAGGCCGTGCGCCATGGCGTCGCCAAGAACGGTAGTACGCTTTACCCGGCGATGCCCTACCCGTCTTACGCACGTGTCAGCGACAGCGATATGCAAGCGCTGTATGCGTACTTCATGAAGGGGGTCGAACCGGTTGCCCAGGAAAACAAGGACAGCGATATTCCCTGGCCCCTGAGCATGCGTTGGCCGTTGGCGGCCTGGCGCTGGATGTTTGCCCCGGCAGTCGAGGCGCATCAGCCGCAAGCCGCTGCCGACCCGGTGATCGATCGCGGTGCCTACCTGGTGGAAGGTCTCGGACATTGCGGCGCCTGCCATACGCCGCGTGCCCTGACCATGCAGGAAAAAGCCCTGAGTGCCACGGACGGCAGCGCCTTCCTCTCTGGCAGTGCGCCGTTGGAAGGCTGGATTGCCAAAAGCCTGCGCGGCGACCACAAGGACGGTCTCGGCAGCTGGAGCGAGGAACAGTTGGTGCAGTTCCTCAAGACCGGTCGCAGCGACCGCAGTGCGGTGTTCGGCGGCATGAGTGATGTGGTCGTGCACAGCATGCAGTACATGTCCCAAGAGGACCTGACCGCTATCGCCCGTTACCTCAAGAGCCTGCCGGCTGTCGATCCCAAGGATCAGCCGCACCAGTACGACAAACAGGTAGCGCAAGCGTTGTGGAAGGGGGACGACAGCAAGCCGGGTGCGTCGGTGTACATCGACAACTGCGCGGCCTGCCACCGTACCGACGGCCATGGCTATACGCGGGTGTTCCCGGCGCTGGCGGGCAACCCGGTGTTGCAGACGGCAGATGCCACGTCGTTGATCAACATTGTGTTGAACGGCGGCACCTTGCCGGCCACCCATGCGGCGCCGTCAACCTTCACCATGCCGGCGTTTGCCTGGCGTCTGTCGGACCAGGAAATGGCGGATGTGGTCAGTTTTATCCGTGGCAGTTGGGGCAACCAGGGCGCACCGGTAAAGGCGAGCGATGTGGCGGATCTGCGCAAAAACGATCTGCACACCACCTCGGGCGATGACCTGGGGCAGGTGACGCAAAAGCACTGATAAGTTCGCTGGCCGCCCAACGGCACTGGTCAGAAGTTCCGCGTCTCGATACTGTATATAAAAACAGTATCGAGGCGTTTTCATGTCTACTGCGCTGCCGCCCCGTGGCCGGGGTACGGCCACCAACCTGCACAATCGCTTTGCACCCACCGTCAGCGTGGCCGAGGACGACGGTTGGTACCAGGAAGTGCCGCCGACCCAAGGCACCGAAGTGCGTATCGAAACGGCCAAGACCATCATCACCCGCAACACCTCCCCGGACTTGCCGTTCGATCGGTCCATCAATCCGTATCGCGGTTGTGAACATGGTTGCATCTACTGCTATGCACGGCCCAGCCATGCCTATTGGGACATGTCGCCCGGGCTGGACTTTGAAACCAGATTGATTGCCAAGAGCAACGCGGCCGATGTGCTGGAACAGCAGTTGTCGAAGCCGGGCTACGTGTGTGCGCCGATCAACCTGGGCTCCAATACCGATCCGTACCAGCCAATCGAGCGCGAGTACCGGATCACCCGGCAAACCCTTGAAGTACTACTGCGCTACCGCCACCCGGTGACTATCATCACCAAGGGCTCGCTGATCCTGCGCGACCTCGACCTGCTGACCGAGTTGGCCCGCCAGCGGCTGGTGGCGGTGATGATCAGCCTCACCAGCCTGGACGATGAGCTCAAGCGCATCCTGGAACCGCGCACCGCAGCGCCCAAAGCACGGCTGCGGGCGATTCGGGTAATGCGCGACGCGGGTATCCCGGTGGGCGTGCTGTGCTCGCCAATGATCCCGATGATCAACGACAGCGAGCTGGAGAGCCTGCTTACCGAAGCTCACGCGGCCGGCGCACAAAGCGCGGCGTATATGATGCTGCGCCTGCCGTTGGAGGTGGCGCCGTTGTTCGAGGAGTGGCTGGCGGCCCATTACCCCCAGCGAGCCGCCCATGTGATGAGCCTGGTGCGTCAAGTACGCGGGGGTGAGGTGTATGACAGCCGGTTTGGCGTGCGTATGCGCGGTGAAGGGCCGTTTGCCGATTTGCTGGCGCAGCGTTTCAGCAAGGCGATCAAGCGTCTGGGGCTGAATCGGCGGGAAGGGTTCAACCTTGATTGCACGGCGTTTTGCCCACCGGGCAGGCAGATGGCTTTGTTGTAGACTGATGGAGAGGTGTGCATCTCTGCTGTAGGAATAGTCGCGTTTTGACATCACTGAAACCCGCGTTCTAGAGCGGTTCATTCAGTTTGAGTTAAGTTTCGACGGTTACCTTGTTCAGCGAGTGACTGATGAGTCGGCGGCCTGGCCGGTGCTTGTTTTACAACTATTTCACCGCCATGGCGTCGAACTGACCTGAACCCTCCCCTGCATTGATCAAGAGGATGAATCATGAGTGACAAGGATAAACAGCCGTTGGCTGCGTCGGCTTCAGCCCCTCAGGTGGCGGAATCCGCCGATGCAGCGCTGCAGCATATCGTTGACGGCTTTTTGCATTTCCATCACGACGTCTTCCCCCAGCAGGAAGAACTCTTCAAGAAACTCGCCACCGCCCAGAGCCCACGGGCGATGTTCATCACCTGCGCCGACTCGCGTATCGTGCCCGAGCTGATCACCCAAAGCTCCCCAGGCGACCTGTTCGTGACCCGTAACGTCGGTAACGTGGTGCCGCCTTACGGCCAGATGAACGGTGGTGTTTCCACCGCTATCGAGTACGCGGTGCTCGCCCTTGGCGTACAGCACATCATCGTGTGCGGGCATTCGGACTGCGGCGCCATGCGTGCGGTGCTCAACCCCGACAGCCTGGAGAAGATGCCAACGGTCAAGGCCTGGTTGCGTCACGCCGAGGTCGCCAAGACCATGGTCCATGACAACTGCGACTGCGCCAACGAAGGCGAGAGCATGGCGGTGCTGACCGAAGAAAACGTCATCGCCCAACTGCAACATTTGCGCACCCACCCTTCCGTGGCTTCGCGCATGGCCAATGGTCATTTGTTTATCCATGGTTGGATCTACAACATCGAGACCAGCGAAATTCGGGCCTACGATGCGGACAAAGCGGCGTTCCGACCGCTGAACGGCACCGAGCCGATCCCTTCAGCGACGCCTAAAGCGCGCTTCTAAAACACTTCCCTGCCGGGTAATGCGGTGGCTGCCATGGATGCAGCCAGGCTTTACCGCGCCCGGCGAATGCCTCGGGAGAGTCATCATGCGTGCTGCTCAATTGAAAGCTGTATTGCCACGGGAGCTGCTCGCCTCGGTGGTTGTTTTTCTGGTCGCCTTGCCACTGTGCATGGGCATCGCGATTGCGTCCGGCATGCCGCCGGCCAAAGGCCTGATCACTGGCATCATCGGCGGCTTGGTGGTGGGCTGGTTGGCCGGCTCGCCGCTGCAAGTCAGCGGCCCGGCGGCGGGTCTGGCGGTACTGGTGTTCGAACTGGTGCGCCAGCACGGCATGCTGATGCTGGGGCCGATCCTGTTGCTGGCCGGCTTCCTGCAATTGGTGGCCGGGCGTTTGCGCCTGGGCTGCTGGTTTCGCGTCACCGCGCCGGCGGTGGTCTACGGCATGTTGGCCGGTATTGGCGTGTTGATCGTGCTGTCGCAGATCCATGTGATGCTCGACGGCGCGCCCAAGCCGTCAGGGCTGGATAACCTCGCAGGCTTCCCGGCAGCGCTGGCTGAAGCGATTCCTACCTTCGGCGGCGGCCTCGGCTGGCAGGCTGGCGTACTCGGCCTGTCGACGATGTTGGTGATGTACCTGTGGGACAAATTCCGCCCGCAACAACTGCGGTTTGTGCCTGGCGCGTTGCTTGGCGTGGGCCTGGCCACTGTCGCCAGCCTAGTGCTGGCGTTGCAGGTCAAGCGAGTGGAAGTCCCGGAAAACCTGGCGGACGCTATCGACTGGCTGCGCCCCAGCGACCTGCTGAACCTGGCAGATCCACAGCTTTTGATCGCGGCATTCGCCGTGGCGTTTATTGCCAGTGCCGAAACCCTGCTGTCTGCCGCAGCGGTGGACCGCATGCACAGTGGTCAACGTTCCGATTTCGACAAGGAATTGTCGGCCCAAGGCGTGGGCAACATGCTCTGCGGCCTGGTGGGTGCATTGCCAATGACCGGCGTGATCGTACGCAGCTCGGCTAACGTCCAGGCTGGTGCTACCACGCGTCTGTCGGCGATGTTCCATGGCCTGTGGTTGCTGGGTTTCGTGCTTTTGCTGTCGAGCGTGCTGCAGAGCATTCCGGTCGCGAGCCTGGCGGGTGTGCTGGTATACACCGGGATCAAGCTGGTAGACGTCAAGGCGTTCAAGGCGCTGGGGCGCTATGGGCGGATGCCGATGTTCACCTATGCGGCCACCGCGCTGGCAATCATCTTTACCGATTTGCTGACCGGCGTGCTGGTGGGCTTCGGGCTCACATTGCTCAAGTTGGCCTTCAAGGCCTCGCGCCTGAAAGTCAGCCTGATCGACCTGCCCCAGGAAGGTGAGATGGAGCTGCGTTTGACGGGGGCGGCGACCTTTCTGAAGGTGCCGGCGTTGACTCAGGTGTTGTCGGCGGTGCCTGCGGGGACCACCCTGCATGTGCCGTTGAGCAACTTGAGTTACATCGACCACTCTTGCCTGGAGTTGCTGGAAGAATGGGGCCGGGCCAATGCGGCCAAGGGCTCGACGTTGGTGATCGAGGCGCGTGGGTTGAAGCGTCGGCTGGAAGGTCGGGTGCGAACGACAGTGGGGATCGGCTCAGCGCCTGCCTGACCCTTCAAAAAACTGTGGGAGCCGGGCTTGCCCGGCTCCCACATTGAATCCCTATCGGATCTGAAGTCTATGCCGGCTGATCCAGCGACAGCTCAACCCCAAGCTGGCGCGACAGGCATGGCCAGCGCTTCCAGGACGCTTCGGTCTGCGGGCTCTTGAGCTGTTCGCGATAGGCCTCGACCGACTCCAGCGCAAAGCTTTCCTCGTTAAGCATCTCATCCACCGCCAGGTGCACGGCTTCATCCAATTGGTTGGCGAAGTCTTCACCGATCAGTTGATGGGCGATCACGTTGGCCACGGTGGTATCCGCTGGAATCAACGGCTGGCCAAAATGCTTGATATACAGATCGTTCACTTCTTCGACCAGGCGATGCGCCAGGTAGGCCTCATCCAGCAGGCCATCAAGGCCGTCGTGGCCGGCCAGAATCGCTGGCGGCTGCAGGAAGAAATGTTCAGCGATTTTCAGTACCGGTTTGATCTGGCTTTCAATCCCGGCCTCACGGGCCACGTCATTGGCGGCGTCGAGCAAATCAGGAACCAGGTCGATGTAAGCGGTCACAAAACGGGTCATGACCATGTTGCGATCACCGTCAGCCAGGGCGATGGACGAATGCAGGTGCGGCACTTGTTTTTTCAGCTGGCTGACGAGCTGGCCGGTGCTGGCTTCGTGTTGATGGGCACGGGAAATCTGCTCGCGCAATGCGGCGGTGTTCATGAGGGCTCCAGTGAAGCAGGCGTAGGAAAAGGGAGAAGATAAGGTAGTTCGTTTATACGAGCGCCTAAGACGCATTTGTCATAATTATTTCATGGTTATAGGCAGGGGTTATATCGAAATGCCATCGTTCGTCGGATAAACGATTCCGCTGCCTATTTTACGGGCTCCGTCTGTCTGTTTCTATTCATTTGCCCCCACACATTGCGGGGTTGCTACGGCTGTCTATACTCGATTTTGTACGCAATTAGCTGATGACGCCCAACTGCATGACGCAGGCAAGGCTTGGCGGTTGTAAGCAGTATGGAAGCCGCTCCCTTCGCCGCAGGTGCAAACCGGCGGGATAACAAGAAACATAAAGGGGAACCCGCAATGACGCGACATCCACACGTTTGGATGGGCCTCCTGTTGTGGTCGGTATTCGGCCAGGCGCACGCCGCCTGGACTACGAATATGGCGCCAGGGGCTACTGAAGTCAGCCACGCTGTGTTTGACCTGCACATGACCATTTTCTGGATCTGTGTGGTGATCGGCATCGTCGTGTTTGGCGCGATGTTCTGGTCGATGATCCTGCACCGTCGGTCCACGGGCCAGGTAGCGGCCAAGTTCCACGAAAGCACCACCGTGGAAATCCTCTGGACCGTGGTGCCCTTGCTGATCCTGGTGGCCATGGCTATTCCGGCCACCAAGACCCTGATCAACATCTACGACAGCAGTGAGTCGGATATCGATATCCAGGTCACCGGCTATCAGTGGAAGTGGCACTACAAATACCTGGGTCAGGATGTGGAGTTCTTCAGCAACCTGGCCACCCCCGCCGAGCAGATCCATAACCAGGCCACCAAGGGTGAGCACTACCTGTTGGAAGTCGACCAGCCGCTGGTATTGCCGGTGGGCGCCAAGGTGCGCTTTCTGGTGACCGCTGCCGATGTGATCCACTCCTGGTGGGTGCCGGCCTTTGCGGTCAAGCGCGATGCTATCCCTGGCTTCGTCAACGAGGCCTGGACCCGCGTCGAGAAGCCCGGCATCTACCGTGGTCAGTGCGCCGAACTGTGTGGCAAGGACCATGGCTTCATGCCCATCGTGGTGGAGGTCAAGTCCAAGGCCGACTACGACACCTGGCTGGGCGAGCGTAAGGAGGAGGCCGCCAAGCTCAAGGAGTTGACCTCCAAGGAATGGACACTGGACGAACTGGTGGCACGTGGCGACAAGGTCTATCACACCACTTGCGTGGCCTGTCACCAGGCTGAGGGCCAAGGTTTACCGCCGATGTTCCCGGCGCTCAAGGGCTCGAAAATCGCCACCGGACCGGCCAAAGACCATCTGAGCATCGTGTATCACGGCAAGCCCGGCACCGCGATGGCAGCTTTCGGCAAGCAGCTTTCGGAAGTGGATATTGCCGCTGTGGTGACCTATGAGCGTAACGCCTGGGGCAATAACAAAGGCGACATGGTCACGCCCAAAGACGTGCTGGCTCTGAAACAGGCCCAAAGCAAATGACGACTTTCATTGCCAATGCCCTGAATCGCCCCGCTCACTCGCACGCAGGAGAACGGCCATGAGCACTGTGATCGACCACGGTCATGCCGACCATGCCCACGGCCCCGCCAAAGGCTTGATGCGCTGGGTGCTGACCACCAACCACAAAGACATCGGCACCATGTACCTGTGGTTCGCCTTCACCATGTTCCTGCTCGGCGGCTCGTTCGCCATGGTGATCCGCGCCGAGTTGTTCCAGCCGGGCCTGCAGATCGTGCAGCCGGCGTTCTTCAACCAGATGACCACCATGCACGGGTTGATCATGGTGTTCGGCGCGGTGATGCCGGCGTTTGTCGGCCTGGCCAACTGGATGATCCCGTTGATGATCGGCGCGCCGGACATGGCCCTGCCGCGCATGAACAACTTCAGCTTCTGGCTGCTGCCGGCGGCGTTCCTGCTGCTGGTGTCCACCTTGTTCACACCCGGCGGCGGGCCGAATTTCGGCTGGACCTTCTACGCCCCGCTCTCCACCACCTACGCGCCGGAAAGCGTGACGTTCTTTATCTTTGCCATTCACCTGATGGGCATCAGTTCGATCATGGGGGCGATCAACGTGGTCGCCACCATCCTCAACCTGCGTGCCCCTGGCATGACCCTGATGAAGATGCCGCTGTTCGTGTGGACCTGGCTGATCACCGCGTTCCTGCTGATCGCGGTGATGCCGGTACTGGCGGGCTGCGTGACCATGATGCTGATGGATATCCACTTCGGCACCAGCTTCTTCAGCGCGGCCGGTGGTGGCGATCCCGTGCTGTTCCAGCATGTGTTCTGGTTCTTTGGGCATCCCGAGGTGTACATCATGATCCTGCCGGCCTTTGGCGCGGTCAGCTCGATCATCCCGACCTTCTCGCGCAAGCCGCTGTTCGGTTACACCTCGATGGTCTACGCCACCGCGAGCATCGCGTTCCTGTCGTTCATCGTGTGGGCGCACCACATGTTTGTGGTGGGCATTCCGCTGGTGGGTGAGCTGTTCTTCATGTACGCCACCTTGCTGATCGCCGTGCCTACGGGCGTGAAGGTGTTCAACTGGGTCAGCACCATGTGGCAAGGCTCACTGACGTTCGAGACGCCGATGTTGTTTGCGGTGGCCTTTGTGATCCTGTTCACCATCGGCGGCTTCTCCGGGCTGATGCTGGCGATTGCCCCGGCGGACTTCCAGTACCACGACACCTACTTTGTGGTGGCGCATTTCCATTACGTACTGGTGCCCGGCGCGATCTTCGGGATCTTCGCCTCGGCTTACTACTGGCTGCCGAAATGGACCGGCCACATGTACGACGAAACCTTGGGCAAGCTGCACTTCTGGTTGTCTTTCGTGGGCATGAACATGGCGTTCTTCCCCATGCACTTTGTGGGGCTGGCCGGTATGCCGCGCCGAGTGCCGGACTACAACCTGCAGTTCGCTGACTTCAATATGGTCTCGTCCATTGGTGCCTTCATGTTCGGCGCCACGCAGATCTTCTTCTTGTTCATTGTCATCAAGTGCATCCGTGGCGGCCCGCCTGCGCCGGCCAAGCCGTGGGATGGCGCCGAGGGCCTGGAATGGAGTGTGCCCTCGCCCGCGCCGTATCACACCTTCACCACGCCGCCGGAGGTCAAATGAAGCCCTCCCTATACTCCCCTTGTGGGGGCGGGCTTGCCCGCGATGGCGGTAGGTCAGGCGCTGAATCTACCAGCCCTCAGGCCCTCATCGCAGGCAAGCCAGCTCCCACAGAAAGTCCAAAGCCAGGTGGGCGCCATGGCTGACTCCGTCCCGCTCAAGCGCCTTGTCACCCGCCTGCTGATCCTGGTGCTGGCAATGTTCGCCTTCGGCTTCGCCCTGGTGCCGATCTACGACGTGATGTGCAAGGCGTTCGGCATCAACGGCAAGACCGCCGGGCAGTACGAGGGTGAGCAAATGGTTGACCCCTCGCGCCAGGTGCGGGTGCAGTTCCTGTCCACCAACGCCATCGATATGGTCTGGGAATTTCACTCCAAGGCCGATGAGATTGTGGTCAACCCCGGTGCAGTCAACGAGATGCTGTTCGTGGCCTACAACCCCACCGATAAGCCGATGACCGCACAGGCGATACCCAGTATTTCCCCGGCCGAAGCGGCGATGTACTTCCACAAGACCGAATGCTTCTGCTTCACCCAGCAAGTGTTGCAGCCCGGTGAGCGCATTGAGATGCCCGTACGTTTCATCGTCGACCGCGCGATGCCCAAGGATGTGAAGCATTTGACCCTGGCGTACACGCTGTTCGATATCACTGCGCGCCAGCCCCCCGTGGCCGTCAGGACCGGGGGCTAGCTACTGTTTGGCCCCTCAATCAGGAGAGCGAATACATGTCGACTCATGATACGTACTACGTACCAGCGCAAAGCAAATGGCCAATAATTGCCACGATTGGCCTGCTGGTCACCGTGTATGGCCTGGCCGTGTGGTTCAACGACTTGAAGGCCGCGCGCCCTGAATCCCACGGGCCGTGGATCTTTTTCGTCGGCGGTTTGCTGCTGGCCTACATGCTGTTTGGCTGGTTTGGCGCGGTGATCAAGGAAAGTCGCGCCGGGCTGTACAGCGCCCAGATGGACCGCTCGTTCCGCTGGGGCATGACCTGGTTCATCTTTTCGGAAGTGATGTTTTTCATCGCCTTTTTTGGTGCGCTGTTCTACGTGCGCGTCTGGGCTGGGCCTTGGTTGGCGGGCGAGGGGCCCAAGGGCATTGCGCACATGCTGTGGCCGAACTTCGAGTTTGCCTGGCCCCTGCTGAACAACCCCGACCCCAAGCTCTACCCAGCGCCCAAAGGCACCATCAGCCCCTGGGGCCTGCCATTGGTCAATACCATCCTGCTGGTGAGTTCCAGCGTGACCATCACCATTGCCCACCATGCCCTGCGCAAAGGCCATCGTGGTGCGCTGAAACTCTGGCTGGCGATCACCGTGCTGCTGGGCTTGGCGTTTCTCGGGTTCCAGGCCGAGGAATACATCCACGCCTACAAAGAGTTGGGCCTCACCCTGGGTTCAGGCGTGTACGGCGCGACGTTCTTCATGCTCACGGGCTTTCACGGCGCCCACGTGACCATCGGCACCATCATTCTGTTTGTGATGCTGATGCGTATCCTGCGCGGGCATTTCAATGCCGAGCACCAGTTCGGTTTTGAGGCGGCCAGTTGGTATTGGCACTTTGTGGACGTGGTGTGGATCGGGCTGTTTTTCTTTGTCTATGTGCTCTGACGCCGCTTACCACGGCGCATGAGAGACCAATTGGCCGCTGAAAAAGCCCCAGGCGATCAAGCCCACGGTGATCACGGCCAGGGTGACACGCACGGTCAAGGCAGTGACGAGGCGGTTGGAGTTGCCCTCGTCCTTGACCAGGAAGAACAAGCCACTGAACAGGCTCACGACGGTCGCGATCAGCATCAGGGCAATGGCGGCTTTGAGCATGGTCTGGCTCCGGGCTAATTGGGGAGGGGCGATGAGATCGAGTATAGCCAGTGCCATGCAACGCTTTCGTCCGGGCATCGCGCCGACGCTGGTGGTACTGGTGTTGCTGCCGTTGATGGTGGGCCTGGGGTTTTGGCAATTGTCCCGCGGGCACGAAAAGCAACTGTTGGTAGACCGTTATGCCGAGCGCCGCGCCGCCGAGCCGGTCAGCAGTGCGCAACTCAATGACATGGCTGATCCAGCCTTCCTTCGTGTTCACCTTCGCGGGCAACTGGATGGTGAACACAGCGTATTGCTGGATAACCGCATGCGTGACGGCAAGGCCGGTGTCGAGTTGCTGCAACCCTTTCATGATCAGGCCAGCGGCCTGTGGCTGTTGCTCAATCGCGGCTGGCTGCCCTGGCCGGACCGGCGTATCGCGCCCGCCTTTACTACTCCTGAACAGACGCTGAACCTCGACGCCTGGGTGTACGTCGCCCCCGGCGAGACCTTCCAACTGCATGCCGACCCGGCCAGCACGCAATGGCCGCGCCTGCTTACCGCACTGCACCCCGCCGCGCTGTGGGGCGAACTGGGGCGCAGTGGTTTTGCCTATGAGCTGCGTGCCGAAGCGGGCCCCGGTACCTACGAAACCAGCTGGCCCGTCGTCGCCATGGGCCCGGAAAAACACTTGGCCTACGCTGTGCAATGGTTCGCCATGGCCATGGCGTTGCTGGCGCTTTACCTCTACCTCGGATGGCATAACAAAAAGGAGAAGCCCCATGGGAGCGGCCATGAATCCACCCAGCACATCTGACACGCCTGATCGGCGCAAGGGGCGCTGGCAGCTGATTTTGATCCTGATGATGGTGATCGGCCCGATGGTGCTGGCCACCTTCATGTACAAATTGCAGTTCTGGGTGCCGGACAGCCGCAGCTATCACGGCGAACTGATCGGCAACGGCCAGACCCGCGCCGACATCGGCGTGCAGGCCGATGAACAGCGCTGGCAACTGCTGGTCACCGCCCCCGCTGCCTGTGCTGCCGATTGCCAGCAACTGGTGTACCTGGCGCGCCAGCTGCAGATCAGCCTTGGCCGTGATGCATCCCGTGCCAGCCATGCCCTGGCGGGTGCGCAACCGCTGAGCAGCGAATACGAGGCCAAGCTCAAAGCCGAATATCCACAGCTGCAGCGCTACCCGCTGGATGTGTCGACCTTTACCAGGAATGCTGCCGCGCCCGGCGATGCGCAACTGTGGATTGTCGACCCCCACGGCAATCTGGTGCTGCGCTACGACGCCAAGGTCAAGGGCAAGGACTTGCTCAACGATCTGCGCCTGCTGCTGAAACTGTCGAACATCGGATAAGGGCACCCTCATGGCCAAGCCTGGATTTCGCCTCGCGCTGTTTGCCACGTTACTGGCGTTGTTTGTCGTGCTGCTCGGCGCCTATACCCGCCTGACCCACGCCGGCCTCGGCTGCCCGGACTGGCCGGGCTGCTATGGCTTTATCAGCGTGCCGCAAAGCGAAGCCCAACTGGCCCATGCCGAGTTGCACTTTCCCGACACGCCGGTGGAGGCCGACAAAGGCTGGGCCGAGATGACCCATCGCTACTTCGCGGGCAGCCTGGGCCTGTTGATCGCGCTGCTGGCGGCGCGTTCGTGGCGTCATCGACGTGATCCGGGCCAGCCCGTGAAGCTACCGCTGTTCCTGCTGGCGGTGGTGTTCGCCCAAGCGGCGTTTGGCATGTGGACCGTGACCTTGAAGCTCTGGCCGCAAGTGGTCACAGGGCATCTTTTGGGCGGCTTTGCGACCTTGAGCCTGCTGTTTCTGCTGACCCTGCGGCTGTCCGGCGTATTGCCGGCGCTGGTCGTGCCCAAGCGCCTGCAATATTGGGCGACGGCGGGCCTGGTGCTGGTGATCGGGCAGATCGCCCTGGGCGGCTGGGTCAGTTCCAACTACGCCGCGGTGGCCTGTGTCGATTTGCCCACCTGCCACGGCCAATGGTGGCCGGCAGCGGACTTCGCCAATGGTTTTCACTTGACCCAGCACATCGGCCCCAATTACCTGGGGGGCCAGCTCGACAGCGAAGCGCGCACCGCCATCCACCTGACGCATCGCATCGGCGCCGTGCTGGTCACGCTGGTGCTGCTCGGGTTGGCCTGGCAACTGAGAGCAGTAGGGATGACGCGCCTGGCCGGCCTGCTGTTGATCGCCCTGGCTGCGCAGATCTGCCTGGGGGTGAGCAATGTGGCGTTCGGCTTGCCCCTGCCGGTGGCGGTCGCACACAACGCCGGCGGGGCAGCGTTGTTGTTGACGCTGGTGCTGGTCAATTATCACGCGCGCACCAGCCTGGTTCGGGTGCGTCACCCGCGCCTGTTCGGCTGGCGTTTTATCCCGCGCAAACAGGTGTCGGGCCTTATCACCCTAAAGGAGAGCCGCCATGGCGACTGTGATCGGCGCACGTCGCGACCGGGCGATCTGGCGTGACTATTTGGAGCTGACCAAGCCCAAAGTAGTGGTGCTGATGCTGATTACTTCGCTGGTGGGCATGTTCCTTGCCACCCGCGCCGGGGTGCCCTGGACAGTGCTGGTGTTCGGCAACCTCGGCATTGCCCTGTGTGCCGGCGGCGCGGCGGCGGTCAATCATGTAGTGGATCGACGGATTGATGCCGTGATGGCGCGCACTCACAAGCGGCCGATGGCTGAGGGGCGTGTCTCGCCGATGGCGGCGTTAGCGTTTGCGTTGTTCCTGGCGATTGCAGGATTGGCCCTGCTGCTGGCGTTCACCAACCCGCTGGCGGCCTGGTTGACCTTGGCTTCGCTGCTGGGTTATGCGGTGATCTACACCGGCTTTCTCAAGCGAGCGACGCCGCAGAATATTGTCATCGGCGGTCTGGCCGGTGCGGCGCCGCCGCTGCTGGGTTGGGTGGCTGTCACTGGGCATGTGAGTGCCGAGCCCTTGCTGCTGGTGCTGATCATCTTCGCCTGGACTCCGCCACACTTCTGGGCCCTGGCTATTCACCGCAAAGAGGAATACGCCATGGCCGACATCCCGATGCTGCCGGTCACCCATGGCGAGCACTACACCAAGGTGCATATCCTGCTGTACACCTTCGCCCTGCTGGCGGTGAGCCTGATGCCCTACGTTATCCACATGAGCGGGCTGCTCTACTTGGGCTTTGCGCTGGTATTGGGTGCGCGCTTTCTGCAATGGGCCTGGGTGTTGTACCGTGGCAGCCAGCCGCACGCGGCGATCAACACGTTCAAGTACTCTATCTGGTACTTGCTGCTGCTGTTTATCGCCCTGCTCGTAGACCACTACTTATTGTTGAACCTATGACTCGAACTCAAAAAACCGTCTTCATCCTCGTGGCCCTGGTGGCGTTGATCATGGGCCTGACCGTCAACAAAGTGCTCTCGGGCAAAGGCCAGGGCGACCCCACTGCGCTGATCGACGCCGGCATCATTCTGCTGCCGCAAAGCCGCCAGTTGCCAGCGGTGGCCATGACCGACCAGGAAGGCCAGCCGGTGGTGGTCAATGAGTTGAAGGGCAAGTGGAGCCTGCTGTTTTTCGGTTACACCTTCTGCCCGGATATCTGCCCGACCACCCTCGCCCAGCTTCGCCAGATCAAGAGCGAACTGCCCAAAGAGGCTGTGGATAAGTTGCAGGTGATCCTGGTGAGCGTCGATCCGAACCGCGATACCCCGGCGCAGCTCAAGCAGTACCTGGGTTACTTCGACCCACAGTTCCAAGGCCTGACTGGCGCTAACGTGGAGGATGTGCAGAAGGTTTCGAATGCGGTGAGCATTCCCTTCATTCCGGCGGATACCAGCAAGCCGAACTACACAGTCGACCACAGCGGTAATCTGGCACTGATCGGCCCGGATGGTACTCAGCGTGGGTTTATTCGTGCGCCATTGAACAACCAGAAGCTGGTGGCGCAGTTGCCGGGGTTGCTTCAGCGCAAGTGAGCACCTGATGATCGTTCCAACGCTCTGCGTGGGAATGCAGTTAGGGACGCTCTGCGTCCCCAAGCGTGACGCAGAGCGTCACAAGAGGCGTTCCCACGCGGAGCGTGGGAACGATCAGATCAGGAGAAATCAGAACGCCGGTTTGATCGCGCCTTTGTACTTCTCTTCGATGAATTTCTTCACTTCAGGCGTGTGCAGAGCTGCGACCAGCTTCTTCACCGCGTCCGCATCCTTGTTGTCTTCGCGGGTCACCAGGATGTTCACGTAAGGCGAATCGCTGCCTTCGATCACCAGGGCATCCTTGGATGGGTCCAGCTTGGCTTCCAGGGCGTAGTTGGTGTTGATCAGCGCCAGGTCGACCTGGGTCAGCACGCGCGGCAAGGTGGCGGCTTCCAGTTCGCGGAATTTCAGGTTTTTATCGTTGCCGGTGATGTCCTTGATGGTCGACAGGATGTTGGTCGGGTCCTTCAGGGTGATCAGGCCGTTCTTGGCCAGCAGCAACAGCGCACGGCCGCCGTTGGTGGCGTCGTTCGGGATCACCACGTTGGCGCCGTCAGGCAGGTCGGCCAGTTTTTTGTACTTGCTGGAGTAAGCGCCCAGAGGTTCCAGGTGCACAGCGCCGACGCTCACCAGGTGAGTGCCTTTGGCTTTGTTGAATTCATCCAGGTACGGCTGGTGCTGGAAGAAGTTGGCATCCAGGCGCTTTTCAGCCACCTGTACGTTCGGCTGCACATAGTCGGTGAAGACTTTGACCTTCAGGTCCACGCCTTCTTTGGCCAGGGCAGGCTTCACGAATTCGAGGATTTCGGCGTGAGGCACCGGCGAAGCAGCGACCGTAATAGTCTCGGCGTGCGCGGAAAACGCAGCCACGGCGGCGAAAGCAACCAGTAGTTTTTTCATCCAGCAAGCTCCTTGTTCGGGCATCTGCCGGCTGCGCGCCGGCAATGGCCGTTATTTACGAGAAAAGTGCACCACCAGCCGGTCGCCGACGGTTTGCAGAATTTGCACCAGAATCAACAGCATCACCACAGTGACCACCATCACATCGGTCTGGAAGCGCTGGTAGCCAAAACGGATTGCCAGGTCGCCCAGGCCGCCAGCACCGACCACACCAGCCATCGCGGTGTAGGAAACCAGTGTAATAGCCGTCACCGTAATCGCCGCGAAGATGCCAGGGCGGGCCTCGGGCAATAGGGCATTGGTGATGATCTGGCGGGTGGTGGCGCCCATGGCCTGGGTGGCTTCGATGATGCCACGGTCCACTTCGCGCAGTGCGGTTTCCACCAGGCGCGCAAAGAATGGCGTAGCGCCGACGACCAACGGTGGGATCGCACCGGCAACACCCAGCGACGTGCCGGTGATCAGTACCGTGAACGGAATCATCACGATCAACAGAATGATGAACGGCAGCGAGCGCAAGATATTCACGATCAGCGACAACAGCGCGTACAGGCCTTTTTGTTCGAACAGCTGGCGCGGGCTGGTCAGGAACAACAGCACGCCCAGAGGCAGACCCAGCAGCACGGTGAAGAACAGCGAGCCGAACAGCATGGTCATAGTGTCGCCGGTGGCGAGCCAGATTTCAGACCAGTCGATATTGGCGAAGAAACTCAGGAAAACGTCCATCAGCGCAGGACCTCCATGTGAACGTCGGCGGCGGTGAAGCGTGCGAACGCGGCTTCCATGTCACCGCCGGTGACGGCGAGGGTCAGTTGCCCGTAAGGGATGTCTTTGATGCGGTCGATACGACCGGCAAGAATGCTGTAGTCCACACCGGTTTCCCGTGCAACGGTACCCAGCAGTGGCGCGTAGGTCGCATCCCCTTGGAATGTCAGGCGCACGATACGGCCTGGCACATGGGCAAAGTCGTCGCGCTGCTCGCCTTCGTCCACCTGTTCGGCTTCTTGTACGAAGCGTTTGGTGGTCGGATGCTTGGGGTGCAGGAACACGTCGGCCACCGAGCCTTGCTCGACGATCACCCCGGCGTCCATCACGGCGACCTGGTCGCATACGCGGCGGATCACGTCCATTTCATGGGTGATCAACACGATGGTCAGGTTCAGCTCGCGGTTGATCTCGGCCAGCAGTTGCAGGACCGATGCCGTGGTTTGCGGGTCGAGGGCGCTGGTGGCTTCGTCGCACAGCAGGATTTTTGGCTTGGTCGCCAGGGCTCGGGCGATGCCGACGCGCTGTTTCTGGCCGCCGGACAACTGCGCCGGGTACTTCTTGGCGTGGTCCGACAAGCCGACGCGGGCGAGCAGCTCAGCCACACGCTGGTCGATTTCCTTGCGCGACAGTTCACCGGCGAGCGTCAGCGGCAGCGCGACGTTGTCGGCCACGGTCTTGGACGCCAGCAAGTTGAAGTGCTGGAAGATCATCCCGACCTGCTGGCGAAAGCGCCGCAGGCCGTTGGCGTCCAGCGCAGTGACTTCTTCGCCATCCACCTTGATCTGGCCGCCACTGGGCTCTTCCAGACGGTTGATCAGGCGCAACAGGGTGCTTTTACCGGCACCCGAGTGGCCAATCAGGCCAAACACCTGGCCGTTCTCGACGCGCAGGCTGGTGGGGTGCAGGGCGGGGATATCCTTACCGGCGACGCGGTAGGTTTTATGGACGTTTTGAAACTCGATCACGTAGCGAACCTTGTGGGGCGCATTGAAAAGGGATCAGCGGTTAGCCGGGCGCGCATTTTAGCCTGTCCGTATAGCGTTTCTTAGCATTTATTTCGTATTCATCCAGTCATTTGGCAATAACGCGATCAAAGGTCATAAAAAAGGAACGGTGCAAAACCCCGTCAGTCACTACTTAAGCAACTCGATTTCCCAGGTGCCGTGCCTGGGGTTTTGCTCAAACGAGCCGGGGACCGCTCTGGCCACTTTGAATAAGGAGTTTTGACTGATGAGTACCAAGAAGCCAGCCACCCCGCCGAAGAGTGAACTCGCGGGCACTGATACCCTGGACCGTGGCAACACCAACGCCAAGCTGCAGGCGTTGGAAGAATTCCGTTCCGATGCAACCGGCCAGGCCCTGCGCACCAACCAGGGCGTGAAAATTTCCGATAACCAGAACAGCCTGAAAGTCGGCGCTCGCGGCCCGTCGCTGCTGGAAGACTTCATCATGCGTGAAAAGATCACGCACTTCGACCATGAACGCATCCCTGAGCGCATCGTGCATGCCCGTGGTACGGGGGCCCATGGCTATTTCCAGAGTTACGGCGACCATTCGGCGCTGACCAAGGCAGGTTTCCTGCGCACGCCTGAGCATAAAACCCCGGTGTTCGCGCGTTTTTCCACGGTGCAGGGCCCGCGTGGCTCCGGCGACACCGTGCGTGACGTTCGCGGTTTTGCCGTGAAGTTCTTCACCGACGAAGGCAACTTCGACCTGGTGGGCAATAACATGCCGGTGTTCTTCATCCAGGATGCGATCAAATTTCCTGACTTCGTCCACGCGGTGAAACCCGAGCCTCATAACGAGATTCCTACCGGCGGTTCGGCCCACGATACGTTCTGGGACTTTGTTTCGCTGCAACCGGAATCCGCGCACATGGTGATCTGGGCCATGTCCGACCGCGCCATTCCAAAAAGCCTGCGCGCCATGCAGGGCTTTGGGGTACACACCTTCCGTTTGATCAATACCGAAGGTAAGTCCAGCTTCGTGAAGTTCCACTGGCGTCCAAAAGTCGGCACCTGCTCGCTGGTATGGGATGAGGCGCAAAAGCTGGCCGGTAAAGATACGGACTACCACCGTCGTGACCTGTGGGAAGCGATTGAAAGCGGCGATTACCCCGAGTGGGAGCTGGGCGTACAGATCGTGGCCGAAGAAGACGAGCACAAGTTTGATTTCGACTTGCTCGACCCGACCAAGATCATTCCAGAAGAACTGGTACCGATCACGCCGCTGGGCAAAATGGTGCTCAACCGTAACCCGGACAACTTCTTCGCTGAAGTCGAGCAGGTTGCGTTCTGCCCGGGCCACATCGTGCCGGGCATCGACTTCACCAACGACCCATTGCTGCAGGGCCGTCTGTTTTCCTACACCGATACCCAGATCAGCCGACTGGGCGGGCCGAACTTTCATGAGATTCCAATCAACCGGCCTGTCGTGCCTTTTCATAACGGCCAGCGCGACGCTCAGCATCGCACCGTGATTGATAAGGGTCGTGCGTCCTACGAGCCAAACTCTATTGATGGTGGTTGGCCGAAAGAAACCCCTGCTGGTCCTACCGATGGTGGCTTTGAGTCCTACTACGAGCGCGTCGATGCCAACAAAGTGCGTGAGCGCAGCGAATCCTTCGGTGACCATTTCTCCCAGGCGACGCTGTTCTACAACAGCATGAGCCACCACGAGAAAGAGCACATTATCGCGGCCTACAGTTTTGAGCTGGGCAAGGTGGAGCGCGAGTTCATCCGTGCGCGCCAGGTCAACGAGATCCTGGCCAATATCGACCTGGAGCTGGCCAAGCGCGTTGCGCAGAACCTCGGCTTGCCGGCGCCGACCAAGGGCACCGTGCCTGCCCGTGAAACGTCGTTGAAAGAATCGCCAGCCTTGAGCCAGGTGAACTTGCTGTCGGGCGATATCAAAACGCGCAAAGTGGCGATTCTGGCAGCCAACGGCGTTGATGGTGCGGCCATTGACGCGTTAAAAGCCGCGCTTGAAGCTGAAGGCGCCCATGCCAAGTTGCTGGGGCCTACTTCGGCGCCGGTGACCACCGCGCAGGGCAAGACGCTGCCGGTCGACGCCTCGATGGAAGGCATGCCGTCCATTGCCTTCGACGCAGTGTTTATCCCGGGTGGCAAAGAGTCCGTGAAGGCGCTGAGCGGTGATGGCGTGGCGTTGCATTACGCACTGGAAGCCTACAAACACCTGAAGGCGATTGCGGTAGCCAGCGATGTGAAGCCGTTGCTGGACCTGCTGAAACTGGAGGAGGATGCGGGGTTGATCGTGGGCGCGGATGCCAAGGCGTTCAAGGCCTTCTTTGCGGCCATTGCCCAGCATCGAGTGTGGGAGCGTGAGCCGAAATCCAAGGCGATTCCGGCTTAACTTATCGGTTGTTTGTTAGATCGTCATCGTAGGCAAGCCGGCTCTCACACTGTTCAAATGTGGGAGCTGGCTTGCCTGCGATGCTTTTAGTCCGCCTTGCGCGGAATCAGCACAACCTGCACCGGAATTTGTTTCAGGATTTGCCGGTGAATCTTCAGGTCATACCCCGAATCAATCCGCTTGACCCGCTTGGTCAGTAACGTGGCCAGCCACGGGTAATCCTGGGTGCGTGGCACCTGGATGCTGACGTCGCACTGGTAATTCACCACATCGGTGGCGATGGCGTCTAACTGATGGCGCATGTCTTCAACATCCGCAAGGTTCAGCGCCACGGTGGTGCTCGGCGCTGCCGGGTCGATGACCTTGGCGGCAGGCTTGGCCTCAGCGGCTTTCAACGCAGCTTCTGCCTGGTCCAATTCGGCTTTGCGCGCATGGCTGATGGCGCTGTTGACGCCACCGGTCAGCGCAGGGGCCTTGGGCATCAAAGCGCGGGCGCGGCTCAGGGCCGTGGCGGCAGCGTTGACGTCGCCTTTTTGCAGCACGATCTGGCTGCGTTGCAGGTAGGCTTCGGCCAATTGACGCTGGTAGGCCTCAAGTGCCGGGTCATTGGGCGATTGGGCCTGCAATGCAGCCAGCTGGTCTTCGGCGGTGGCCAATTCGCTGCTGGCCAGGTTTTGTTCCAGCTGCGCGATGGCCGCAGCCCGCGGATCCGGAGCCTGGGGGGCAGCGGGCGGCGTACTTTGGCAGGCGCCCAGCAGCAGTGAAAATGCGGCAAGGAGCAGATAACGGGAGGTGAACGGCTTCATTCCTGCGACTCTCTATTTGCGCAAAAAGCGAGCAAGTCTACACCCCTCGACGGGGCAGGACAAAACTCAGCAGAAACAGGGCGGCCGCCGTAACCACAATCGACGGCCCGGCCGGTGTGTCCTTGAACCAGGACAGCGCCAGGCCACCACACACTGCAAGCATCCCCAGGAGGCTGGCGCCAATCGCCATCTGCTCCGGAGAGCGAGCGTGGCGCTGGGCGGCGGCGGCTGGAATGATCAGCAGCGACGTGATCAACAATACGCCGACAATCTTCATCGCGACAGCAATCACCACGGCGATGAGCAACATCAAGGCCATACGCAGGCCTGCGACGGGCAAGCCTTCTACCTTGGCCAGTTCTTCATGCACGGTGATCGCCAGCAACGGGCGCCACAGGGCCACCAGCAACGCCAGCACCGCAGCGCTGCCGCCGAGGATCCAGGCCAGGTCGGTCGGGCTGATCGCCAGCAGGTCGCCGAACAGGTAGGCCATCAGATCGATGCGCACTTCATGCATGAAGCTCAGCACCACTAGGCCCAGAGACAAGGTACTGGGCGCGAGGATGCCCAGCAGGGTGTCGGAGGCCAGTGGCTGGCGTTGCTGCAGGGTCACCAGCAGCACGGCTAGCAGCAGGCAGCCGACGGTCACGGCGATGGCCGGGCTTACATCCAGCAGAAAGCCCATGGCCACGCCCAGCAAGGCGGCATGGGACAAGGTGTCGCCGAAATAGGCCATGCGTCGCCACACCACGAACGAGCCCAATGGGCCCGCCACCAGTGCCAAAGCCAAGCCTGCCAGCAGGGCGTAGAGCAGAAAATCAGCCATGCTTGCAGCTATCTCCATGAACGTGGGGGGTATCGACGACGGCGCCATGCAGGTCATGGGCGTGGTCATGGTGGTGATGGTAGATCGCCAGGCTCTGGGCGTTCTTGCCGAACAGTTCCACGAACGCCGGGTCGCCACTGACCTGTTCCGGGTGGCCGGAGCAGCACACGTGGCGGTTGAGGCAAACCACTTGGTCGGTGGTGCTCATGACCAGGTGCAAGTCGTGGGAGACCATCAGCACGCCGCAACCATGGCGGTCGCGCAGGCGGGTGATCAGGCTGTACAGCTCGGCCTGGCCGGCGACATCGACACCTTGCACGGGCTCATCGAGTACCAGCAGCTCGGGCTCGCGCAGCAAGGCGCGGGCCAGCAGCACGCGCTGCATTTCGCCGCCGGAAATACTTTGCACCGGGTTGTCGATGACGTGTTCGGCGCCGACTTCCTTAAGCGCAGCCTGGGCGCGGGTGCGGTCTACGCCAGGCACCAGGCGCAGGAAGCGCAATACGGAGAGCGGCAATGTCGGGTCCACATGCAGCTTTTGCGGCATATACCCCACGCGCAGCTTGGGCTTGCGCCAAACCGTGCCGCTGTGGGGCTTGAGCAGCCCGAGTACGGCGCGCACCAAGGTGGTCTTGCCAGCGCCGTTGGGGCCGATCAAGGTGACGATTTGACCCGGCTCCACGCTCAGTGCGATGTTTTCCAGCACGTTTTGCCCGGCGAACGTGACCCCGACCTGCTCCAGGCGGATTAACGCATTGCTCATTAAACCCCCTGGCAGCCGGCGCACAGGCCGACCACCTCGACCGTTTGCCCCTCGACTTTGAAGCCGACGTCGGCAGAGCTTTTGATTATGGCGTCGCTGATGCTTTTTTGTTCAAGCTCGATGGCGGCGTGGCACTCGCGGCAGATCAGGAACTGGCCCTGATGCGCGTGCTCCGGGTGGTTGCAACCGACAAAGGCGTTAAGCGAGGCGATACGGTGCACCAGGCCGTTTTCCAGCAGGAAATCCAACGCACGGTAAACGGTGGGCGGCGCGGCGCGGCGGCCGTCCTGCTCGCTGAGGACGCCCAGAATGTCGTACGCGCCCAAAGGCTTGTGGCTCTGCCACACTAGCTCCAGCACCCGGCGACGCAAGGCAGTCAGGCGCAAGCCTTTCTTTGCGCACAGGGTGTCGGCCTCTGACAATGCGGTGTGCACGCAGTGAGAGTGGTCGTGGGGACGGCTGGCAAGCGGTGTTTTAGGCATGAGCGGCGACAGATATTTGATAGAGACGTTATTATGTTACCCGTTCCTACGCCATCGAGTGGTCATCGTGTCCCGACTTTTTCCCGTTTTTGTCGTATTTGTCACCAGTTTGTTCGTTGCCGGTGCCGCTCAGGCCGAGGTCAAGGTACTGACGAGCATCAAGCCGTTGCAACTGATTGCCGCTGCCGTGCAGGACGGCGTGGCTGTTCCAGAGGTATTGCTGCCGCCGGGGGCGTCGCCGCACAACTTCGCTTTACGCCCATCCGACGTACGGCGTGTGCAGTCGGTGGACCTGCTGTACTGGATCGGGCCGGACATGGAAACGTTTTTGCCGCGTGTGCTCAAAGGCCGTACGGCGCCAACGGTGGCCGTGCAGGACCTGCCAGGCATGAAACTGCGCGTCTTCGGCGAAGATAGCCATTCACATGCCGATGAAGCCGACGAACATGATCACGATCACCGCCCAGGCAGTGTGGATGCGCACCTGTGGCTGTCCACGGTCAATGCACGTGTGATCGCCGCTCGGATGGCGGCCGATCTGAGCGCTGCCGACCCAGCCAATGCCGAGCGTTATCAGAGCAATGCGAAGGCCTTCGAAGAACGCCTGAACGCGCTGGATGCGCGCCTGAAGCAGCGTTTGGCGGGCGTTGATGGCAAACCTTATTTCGTGTTCCACGAAGCCTTTGATTACTTCGAAGAGGCGTACGGTTTGAAGCATGCTGGCGTGTTCAGCGTGGCCGCCGAAGTGCAGCCGGGCGCGCAGCACGTAGCGGCGATGCGCGCGCGTTTGCAGGAAGTGGGCAAGACTTGCGTGTTCAGCGAGCCGCCGTTGCGACCTCGCTTGGCCGAAACCCTGGTGGCCGGGTTGCCGGTGAAGTTGGCGGAATTGGATGCGTTGGGTGGCTATACGCCGGCTACCGCGCAGGGTTATGAGCAGGTGCTGGAAAAACTCGGCAATGATCTGGCCGGTTGCCTGGAGTCGCTCTGACAGGCAATACAAAACCCCTGTGGGAGCGGGCTTGCCCGCGATAGCGTTGGCTCAGTTGATACCGCTATCGTAGGCAAGCCAGCTCCCACATTGACCGAGTCGGTCTTTTAAAGCGCGAACGGCAGGTGGACCGTGACCTGTTGACGCTGCGCCAAGCGGTGCTCGAACTCAGCCGGGTCATGAATCAACACATCCTGCCCTGCAAATGATTCGGCCGCGATCAGCCGGGACAGCCAGAACCGTACGCACGCCACGCGCAGCATGGTCGGCCATAGCTCGGCTTCCTTCGCGGTAAACGCCCGTAGCCCCGCGTAAGCGCCCAGCAGCGCCCGGGCACGGTGACCGTCAATCACGCCATCGGCATCCGAGCACCAATCATTCAAGGCGATTGCCACGTCGTAGAGCATCGGCCCCGAACAGGCGTTGTAGAAGTCGATCAGGCCTGTCAGGTGCGTGCCTTCAAACATCGCGTTATCGCGAAACAGATCGGCGTGCACATTCGCCCGCGGCAGGCCGAGGATGTCAGCCTTGTGAGCGTCGATCTCGGCCAGCGCATCGCGCAACAGGCGTCGCTGGGCCTCGTTGAGGTGCGAAATAAGCTGCGCGCCCTCGCTGAGCATCCACGCCAGGCCGCGGTCGGTCTTGCGTTCAAGTACCTTTTCGCCCTGGGTGGCCAAGTGCAGGTGGCCGAGCAGTTCGCCAACCTGGGCGCAATGCTGCGCATTGGCCTCCTTGATGTGCTTGCCCGCCAGGCGCGGTTGCAGCAAGGCCGGTTTGCCCTTGAGTTCGCGCAAAGCGATGCCGTCGGTGGTACGCAGGGCGTACGGCACAGGCAGGTCGGCGTCGTGGAGCACGTCAAGCAGTTCGATGAAGAACGGCATTTCTGCCACCGGGCCACGCTCAACCAGGGTCAGGACGAACTCGCCCTGCTCCAGGCTGATAAAGAAATTGGTGTTTTCGCTGCCGGCGGCAATCCCCTGGAAATCAAGCAGGCGGCCGAGCCCGTAAGGGGCGAGAAAGGTTTCCAGCTCGGGCCGAGCCAGGGGGGTGAACACAGACATGGTTAAAACTGCCGTTACGGGCGCTGCGGTGGGCCGCGCCGGTTAAAATTAAGAAATCATTTCCATTCGAAGATCTTCCATGACGGGATCAGCATATCCGGCTGGTCAGAGCGGATGAAGTTCGCGTCGGTGCCGTCCGCACGTACCAGAAAGTACGGTGGTGCGCCCTTCGGGGTGACTTTGATTGCGTACAGAAAGCCGTTTTGGCGGTATTCCTGAATGGTTTTGTCGCCTTCCGTGCGAATGGTAACTTCCGGATCACCTCCAGGGGCACTGTCTGCCGCCGTGGCAGCCATCGGAGCGAGTGCAATCAAACCGGTCAACAGCAGGCGATTGAATGTACGCATGATAACCTTGTCCCTTTGTTTTCATTGGTCCGGCTATTCTAGCGCCTGACCCGCCGAAAAGGTTGATCCTGCTCATGAGCCAAGCGCCCCTCGTCCTGGTGGACGGTTCTTCTTATCTGTACCGCGCCTTCCACGCGCTGCCACCGCTGACCACCTCCAAAGGCCTGCCCACCGGTGCGGTCAAGGGCGTGTTGAACATGCTCAAAAGCCTGCGCAAGCAGTACCCGGACAGCCCATTTGCGGTGGTTTTCGACGCCAAGGGTGGGACGTTTCGCGATGAGATGTACGCCGAATACAAAGCCAACCGCCCGAGCATGCCCGATGACATGCGCCTGCAGATCGAGCCGCTGCATCAAAGCGTGATCGCTCTTGGCTTCCCGTTGCTGTGCGTCGAGGGCGTCGAGGCCGATGACGTGATCGGCACCCTGGCCCGCAGCAGCGCGGCCGCCAGCCGCCCGGTGGTGATCTCGACCGGTGACAAAGACATGGCGCAGCTGGTGGACGGCCACATTACCTTGGTCAACACCATGACCGGTAGCTCGATGGACATCGAGGGCGTTAAGGAGAAATTCGGCGTCGCTCCGGAGCAGATCATCGACTATCTGGCGTTGATGGGGGATTCGTCCGACAACATTCCCGGCGTTCCGGGCATTGGCCCCAAGACCGCCTCCGGCTTGCTGGTGGGAGTCAATGGCGGCCTCAAAGAGCTTTATGAGCAGCTGGATATTGTGCCGACCCTGCCTATCCGTGGGGCCAAGACCCTGCCGGCCAAGCTGGAGGAGCACAAGGAGATGGCATTCCTGTCCTATCAGTTGGCGACGATCAAGATCGATGTGCCGCTGGATATCGGGTTGGATGATTTGCACCTGATCGAACCGGATCGCGAAAAGCTGCTGGAGCTGTACACGCTGCTTGAGTTCAAGAGCTGGTATGACGAAATCCAGCGCGATGCCAAGCGTGTCGAGCTCAAATCGGCGAGCGAGGTTGCGCCGGCCGCCGAAATGCCGGTCGAGGCTGTTATATCAGTACCGGTAGAGGCGGTTTACACCACTATTCTGGACCAGGCTACCTTCGACGTGTGGCTGAAAAAACTCCACGATGCGCCGTTGTTTGCTTTCGACACCGAAACCACCGGCATCGACGCCCAGCAGGCGCAATTGGTCGGGGTCTCGTTTGCTGTGCAGCCCCATGAAGCCGCCTACATCCCGCTGACCCATTCCTATATCGGCGCGCCGGATCAATTGGATCGCGACACCGTGCTGCTGGCCCTGAAACCGCTGCTGGAAGACCCGACCAAACTCAAGGTGGGCCAGCACGCCAAGTTCGATATGAATATCCTGGCCAACTGCTCCATTGGCGGCGACCCTGCACAGGGCATTACTGTGCGCGGCATCGCCTTCGACACCATGCTCGAATCCTACGTGCTCAATTCCACCGCGACCCGGCACGATATGGACAGTCTGGCGAAGAAGTACCTGGACCACGACACGGTCAGCTTCCAGGACATCGCCGGCAAAGGGGCCAAGCAACTCACGTTCGATCAGATCGCCCTTGAGGAAGCCGGCCCCTACGCGGCCGAAGACGCCGATGTGACCTTGCGCCTGCATCAGCACTTGTACGCGCAACTGGCTGCGATCCCGAGCCTGGCCAGTGTGCTGACGGACATCGAGATCCCGCTGGTGCCGGTGCTGGCACGCATCGAGCGCCAGGGTGCACTGGTAGACAAGGACCTGCTTGGCATCCAGAGCATCGAGCTGGGTAACAAGATGGTCGAGCTGGAGCGCCAGGCGTACGAGATCGCCGGTGAAGAATTCAACCTGGGTTCGCCCAAGCAGCTCGGGGCGATCCTGTACGAGAAGCTCGGCATGCCGGTGCTGAAAAAAACCGGCAAGGGCCAGGCATCCACGGCTGAGGAAGTGTTGGCCAAACTGGCCGAAGATGATTTCCCGCTGCCCAAGGTTCTGATGCAGTACCGCAGCATGAGCAAGCTCAAAAGTACCTATACCGACCGCCTGCCGGAACAGATCAACCTGCGTACCGGGCGTATTCATACGTCTTACCATCAGGCCGTCGCGGCGACCGGGCGCTTGTCCTCCAGCGATCCGAACCTGCAGAACATCCCGGTGCGCACCGCCGAGGGGCGGCGCATTCGCCAGGCGTTTGTCGCGCCCAAGGGCTACAAGCTGCTGGCGGCGGACTATTCGCAGATCGAGCTGCGGATCATGGCGCATTTGTCCAAGGACGAAGGCTTGATGAACGCCTTCCGCAATGACCTGGACGTGCACACGGCCACGGCGGCCGAAGTGTTCAAGGTCGAGTTGAATGAGGTCACGTCCAACCAGCGCCGCAGCGCCAAGGCGATCAACTTTGGCCTGATTTACGGCATGGGCGCCCAGAAGCTGGGCAAGGACATCGGCGTCGATACCAAGACCGCCAAGGCTTACATCGATGTGTACTTCGCTCGCTATCCAGGGGTGCGCGAATATATGGAGCGCACCCGCGCCCAGGCGGCGGATCAGGGGTATGTCGAAACCTTCTTCGGGCGGCGCCTGTACTTGCCGGATATCAACTCCAACAAGCCCCAGGAGCGCGCGGCGGCCGAGCGCACAGCGATCAACGCGCCGATGCAGGGCACGGCGGCGGACATCATCAAGAAAGCCATGGTGCAGGTGGATAACTGGCTGACCGAGTCGAGCCTGGATGCAAAGGTCATCCTTCAGGTGCACGACGAATTGGTGCTGGAGGTGCGTGAAGACCTGGTCGCGCAGGTCAGCGAGAAGATTCGCGAGCATATGAGCGCGGCGGCTCAGTTGGACGTGCCTTTGGTGGTGGACGTAGGCGTAGGCGATAACTGGGACGAGGCGCACTGATTCTGCGGCTTTGCCATCATCGCGAGTGGTGGCGAAGCGGTTTAGAGCGCAAACGGGGGTCAGTTATTTCCAATAGTTTTTTGAGCCTGTCGGAACTTAACCTGTGAACTGCCACTCAGAGTTACTGAATGGGTGGTGAAGCCCTTCAATGCTCCTATGTTGTGTTAAGTGTTGGCAGATAATTCCGGACCCCGCCCTAGCGGTCCGGAACTTGAACCCCGAACTTCCCCTCCCCAAAAGAAGTCCGGGGTTTTTTTTGCCCGCAGAAAAGTTATTCGGCGACTTCTGCGCCCTTGTCCGCCAATTCCATCCAGCCGGCCAGTACGGTGTAGGCTTCTTCCAGGCCCATGCGCTTGGGGGCGGAGAACAGTTGAATCGTGATGGTATCGCCCCAGCCCTTACGGATTTCGGACTGCACTTTGAGCAGGGTGTTCTTGGCTGCGCCGTAGGTGAGCTTGTCGGCCTTGGTCAGCAAAATGTGCATCGGCATGCCGCTGGCGACAGCCCAGTCGAGCATCAGCAAGTCGAAGTCGGTCATTGGATGACGGATATCCATCATCAGAATCAAACCCTTCAAACTCTCGCGACCACCCAGGTAAGCCTCAAGGTGACGCTGCCAGTGCAGCTTCAGCGGGATAGGTACTTTTGCATAACCGTAGCCCGGCAGGTCGACCAGACGCCGATCATCGTCTAGCTTGAAGAAATTGAGTAGTTGCGTGCGGCCCGGGGTTTTCGAGGTGCGCGCCAGGCTGGCGTGAGTCAGGGTGTTCAGTGCGCTGGATTTACCGGCGTTGGAACGGCCGGCAAAGGCGACTTCAAAGCCCTCGTCATCGGGGCATTGGTCCACTTTGGCGGCGCTGAGCATGAAGGTGGACTGTTGGCACAGGCCGAGGATGGGGTTCTTGAGTTGCATGAGATTTCCGATGTGGGCGGTGCCGAGAAAGGGTGCGGCAAGCGGTGTCGTTTCCGTTTCAGTAGCGCCAGTATATAATGCCGCAGATTTTGTGTGTGCTTTGTCCCAGCGAAGGATGAGGTTCACGGGAGCGAAAGACCTTTATTGCGCATTAGAACGCAAAACGCTCTCAAACCCTGAATAGGTCGATGTATGGACCGACGGTTGCTCGCTTCTGCTGCCCTGATTCCGCTTTACGGCGTTCAGGCTACACAGGATCAACCGAGTTTGCATGGTCAGGCTGACGCCGTGCGTGACCCAGGGTTTCAAGGCAATGCCGCCGCGTGGTTTGTGCATGGACTGCAGTACTGAGGATTACCAGGCCGTCATTGATTTGATGGTGAGTAAACCCGGTAGATAACTCTTAAACCCTTAGCCGTAGTTGGATTAGCTGATGAACAAACTGATCGTGAGTCTGCTGTTGACCTTGGGCATCACAGGCGCTGCCGTCGCTGCAGAGGGCCCCGTCAAAGGTGATGCCACTGCCGGTCAAGCGAAGGCCGCCGTGTGTGGTGCCTGCCACGGGCCGGATGGTAACAGCCCGGCGCCGAACTTCCCCAAACTGGCCGGCCAGGGTGAACGCTACCTGAGCAAGCAGATGCACGACATCAAGGACGGCAAGCGCACGGTGCTGGAAATGACCGGCCTGCTGACCAATCTCAACGATCAGGACCTGGCGGACCTCGCGGCGTATTTTGCCAGCCAGAAGGGTAGCGTGGGAGCTGCCGATCCTAAATTGGTCGCCCGCGGAGAGCAGTTGTTCCGTGGCGGTAACCTGGAAAAAGGTTTGCCTGCCTGCACCGGTTGCCACTCGCCCAATGGCGCAGGCAACGCTGCCGCAGGCTTCCCGCACCTGAGCGGCCAGCACGCCACCTACATCGCCAAACAGTTGACCGACTTCCGCAAAGAAGAAGCCGGTCGGGCCAACGATGGGGACGCCATGACCATGCGCACCATCGCTCGCAAGCTGAGCGACGAAGACATCGCAGCCCTCTCCAGTTATATCCAGGGCCTGCACTGACGGGGCTGGGCGTTAACGCTCGATTAATCCCGCGATGCAAGCATAAAAAGGGTGGCTCAGGCCGCCCTTTTTTGTGGCCGCTGCCGTTACACTAACGAACTCATGTCCGCGTAGACCTGTCACAACAAAGGTCGCGTGAGGCGACTTTATTTGTCCAGGAGTAAAGCATGCGTAATCTGATCCTCAGCGCCGCTCTCGTCACTGCCAGCCTCTTCGGCATGACCGCTCAAGCTGCCGATGTGCCGCTTGAAGCCGGTAAAACCTATGTTGAACTGGCTAATCCGGTTCCGGTTGCGGTACCCGGCAAGATCGAGGTGGTGGAGCTGTTCTGGTACGGCTGCCCGCATTGCTACGCCTTCGAGCCGACTATCAACCCATGGGCTGAAAAGCTGCCCAAGGACGTTAACTTCCGTCGTATTCCTGCCATGTTCGGTGGCCCATGGGACGCCCACGGCCAACTGTTCCTGACCCTGGAAGCCATGGGTGTTGAGCACAAGGTCCACAACGCTGTCTTCGAGGCGATTCAGAAACAGGGCAAGCGCCTGACCAAGCCGGACGAAATGGCTGACTTCGTTGCTACTCAAGGTGTCGACAAGGACAAGTTCCTGGCGACCTTTAACTCCTTCGCTATCCAGGGCCAGATCAAACAGGCCAAGGAACTCGCGCAGAAGTACGGCGTGCAAGGCGTTCCAACTCTGATCGTCAACGGCAAATACCGTTTCGACCTGGGCAGCACCGGTGGTCCTGAAGCGACCCTCAACGTTGCTGACCAACTGATTGCCAAAGAACGCGCTGCCAAGTAAGGGGCTCGCCATGCGCCGCTGGGGTACCGAGCGTGTCGTTGGCCTGCATGAACCGCGGGTCAACGAGCATCACCTGGAGTCCACAGGCCTGCCGGCAGACAGCCGCTTGCGCCTGCTCAGTTTCAATATCCAGGTGGGCAACAGTACCGAGAAGTATCGGCACTACCTCACGCGTGGCTGGCAGCACCTGCTGCCCCACAAGGGGCGTACCGGTAACCTGCAGAAAATCGGCGACCTGCTCAGCGACTTCGACTTGGTCGCCCTGCAGGAAGCCGACGGCGGCAGCCTGCGCTCCGGCTATATCAACCAGGTGGAACACCTGGCTCAGCTGGGCGCCTTCCCGTACTGGTATCAGCAACTCAACCGCAACCTGGGGCGCCTGGCGCAGCACAGCAATGGCGTACTCAGCCGCCTCAAACCCACGGCTATTGAAGATCACCCCTTGCCAGGCCCCAAAGGGCGCGGGGCGATCCTTGTGCGTTTTGGCGAAGGCCCGGAAGCCTTGGTGGTGGTGATGATGCACCTGGCCCTCGGGGGGCGTACGCGCAACCTGCAACTGGCCTACGTGCGTGAATTGATTGGTAACTACAAGCACCAGGTGCTCATGGGTGACATGAACACCCATGCCAACGACCTGCTGCAGAATTCTCCGCTGCGCGACCTTGGGTTATTGGCGCCGCAAGTCGAAGCCACGTTTCCCAGCTGGCGCCCGCAGCGCTGTCTTGACCATATCCTGCTCAGCCCAAGCCTCACGCTGGAAAGTGTGCAGGTGCTGGCGCAGCCCATTTCCGATCACCTGCCGGTCGCGGTAGAGATTCGTCTGCCGGGTTCGCTCACGGCTGATGCATTACCCGCGTTGAGCCCAGGCCCTCGCGGACCCCTCGCATGAGCGACGACGCCCAGCGCTGGAAAGAGAAATACCTCCAGAGCATCGAGCAACAAGACAAACTCGAACGCCGCTGGGCCGCCCGCCTCGATTTGCTGCGCCGCGGGCTGGTGCGCAGCACGCTGGCCGCCGAAGGCACCGACCGCGCCGTCGATCAATGCATGAAGGAAATGCGCGATGTCGTGCGCACGGACGACATGGACGCTGCCCTCGCCGCTTTACTGCCACGCCTGGAAAAGGCCGTGCTGGATTCGGAGCAGCGCCGCGAAACCCGTGTCGACCAGATCAGCACCGCGCTCACCGCCTTGGTCACCCAACTGCAAAAGCTGCCGCTGCCTCGCGAGGTGGCTCGCCCGCTGAAAACCTTCGCCAAGCAACTCGATGGTCGCGTGGCGCAAGCGCGGGAGATACCGCTGCTGCTCAGTGAGCTGAGCAGCCTGCAGGGGCAGGCGCTGAATAATCTGGAGCCTGAAGGCGAACCCGCACGCCCAGGCCCGGGTCTGTTGCAACGCCTGTTCGGTAGTAAAGAGGCCGCCAGTGAAGCGCTCCCGGTTGACGCGGAGCCACTGCCGGCAGCGCAATTGGCACCGCCAAAGCCTGCAGCGCCCAAACCTGCGCCCGAACCGGAAGAACCTGCGCAATCGGAAGAATTGACCCAAGCCTTGCGTGCCTTTGCACCGCAGTCACCTACGCCCGTGGCCTTGAAGCCTGCGCCTGTTGCAGCGGCCGAAGGGCAAGAGGTCGCCAGCGACACGCCGTTATTCGACGCTCCAGAGCTGCCGTCGATTGCGGTGCCTGCGCAATTATCTGAACCCGACGTGCAGGCGCCTCCGGTTGCGGAGCCTGCTCAAGAAAGCGCACTCGCTGCCTTTATCGAACCGCCGCCGGCTCCAGTCGAAACGCCGGATGAGACCACCATCGGCAGCCTGTCGCTGCCCCCCGTGCTGGAAAGCCCCGAGCCCGACGAACTGCAACCGGACGGCACCTACGCCCTGCCCGATTCGCCTGAACCATCCTACAGTTCGGTGGCCAAGCACATTGAAGGCACTTTGCTTGGCCTGCTGGACGATCTTTCCCTGCCCGAACGTCACCAGCCCCAGGCCGAGGCAATGCGTGAGCGTCTCGCCCATGGTTTGAATTGGTACGAACTGCTGCCGATCCTGGATGACCTGGCCGTGCTGATGCTGGCGGTCACCGACAGTGGCCAGCATGAGTTCGAGGCTTATCTCAAGCAGCTCAACGAGCGTCTCGAGGCATTCCAGGGTCATCTGCAGGTCGCCAGCGAGGGCCACGCCGACAGCAGCCTGGCCGCGCGGGAGTTGGACACACAGATTCGCGAGCAGGTCGACGGCCTGCAAAGCAGCGTGCAGGACGCCGCCGACCTGGACAGCCTCAAGCAGGTGCTCGAAAGCCATCTTGAAGGCTTGCTCGGCACCATGGATGAACACCAGCAACAGCGTGACCTGCGCGAACAGGAAGTGGCCGCACGCCTCAAAGGTCTGGCTGAACGCGTGGCCCATATGGAACAGGAAGCCCAGGGCTACCGCGAGCACCTGGAGGTACAACGCCAGAAGGCCTTGCTCGATCCGCTCACCGGGTTGCCCAACCGTGCGGCGTGGAGCGAACGCCTCGATTACGAGGTCAACGCCTGGCATCAGCGGGGTAACAGCCTGTCGCTGGCCATGCTCGACCTGGACCACTTCAAGCGCATCAACGACGGCTACGGTCACCTGGCAGGGGACAAAGTCTTGAAGATCATCGCCAATGTGCTGAGCAAACGCCTGCGGCCGACTGACTTCATCGCGCGTTTCGGGGGTGAAGAGTTTGTGCTGCTAATGCCCGACTCAGCTTTGGCGGATGCGTTGGCCGTGGGTGAACTATTGCGTGAGGCCATTGCAGCGTGCCCGTTCCACTTCAAAGGTGAACCGGTAACGATCACGGTGTCCATGGGCGTGGCGCAGTTTCAGGCCGGCGAGCGCAGTGACCTGGCGCTCAAGCGTGCCGACGAGGCGCTCTACAGGGCAAAGGCTGCGGGACGTAATCAGGTGCAGGCGGCATAAAAGATGTTCCATTTTGTAATTTGACCGCCTGGCCATGAACCTTACGTTACACTGTTGCATTATCGTCTTTCAGTGTAATGCCTCTCGCCATGAAATCCTTGTATATCGCTTTAGTGTTTCTTCTGCTTGCCGGCTGCGCCAGCGGCCCGCGCCTGAACACCAGCCATCCCTCGGTCAACCACGACAACCGTGTGCAGTTCGTTGTAGTGCATTACACCTCCACCAACCTTGAACGTTCCCTGGCGCTGTTGACCCATGGCCAGGTCAGCAGCCATTACCTGATCGGCGACGACGCCTCCGGCACCATCTACAAGCTGGTGGATGAAAGCCAGCGCGCCTGGCACGCGGGGGAAAGCGAGTGGATGGGGCGCACCTGGCTCAATTCCAGCTCCATCGGCATAGAGATCGTCAACCCAGGGTTCAGCGATACCCCGACGGGGCGTGTGTGGTACCCATATTCCGAAGCGCAGGTGCAGTCGCTGATCGTGCTGCTCAAGGACATCAGCAAGCGCAATGGCATCGACCCCAAGAACATCATCGGGCACAGCGACATCGCCCCGCTGCGCAAGCTGGACCCAGGCCCTTTGTTCCCCTGGAAGCGCTTGGCCGCAGAAGGTCTGGCCGTGTGGCCGGATGCCCAGGCAGTGGCCCGGTTCCAGGTGCAGTACGCCGCGCAGTTGCCGAGCATTACCTGGTTCCAGGAAGAGCTGGCGCGCCTGGGCTATCAGACGCCGCAGACTGGCGAGTTGGACGTGGCCACGCGGCACGTCATCGCTGCGTTCCAGATGCGCTTTCGCCCGTCATTGTTTGACGGCACCCCAGATGCTGAAAGTGCCGCGATCCTGAGAGCCTTGAATCACCGCTGAAGGTGTAACAATGTTGGAGCGAGCTTGCTGTGGCGAGGGAGCTTGCTCCCGTTCGACAGCGAAGCTGGAGCCGGCTTTTTTGAGGGGCGCTTCGCACCCCAGCGCAAGCAAGCTTGCTCGCCATAGGGTTCTCGCTCCTACAGGGGCAATGCCATATAGAACTGCGTACCCTGCCCTGGCCGCGAGTACACACCCATGCGGCCGCCGTGCAATTGCACGATTTCCTTGCACAGTGCCAACCCCAGGCCCGCACCGCCTTTCTTGCGGCCCACCTGTACAAAGGGTTCGAAGATCCGCCCTTGCTGGCCGTAGGCAATGCCTTCGCCGTTATCCTCGACGCTGATAATCACCCGCTCGCCATGCCGTCGTGCCTGCAGACGAATCTGCCCGCCTTCGGCGGTGTGGCGCAGGGCATTGCCCAGCAGGTTGTCGAGCACCCGCTCCAGTTGCACTTGGTCGGCATATAGCCGTGGCAACTCAGGTTGGGCCTCCACCAGCAATTCAATGTGCTGGGCGTTCGCAGGCTCAGCAAATCGAGCCCGTGCGTGCTCCAGCAAGTCGGTGACATCGCACGTACCCAGGGTGAGTTTTTGCAGGCCGTTCTGGTAACGCGAGAAGTTGAGCAGGTCATTGATCAACTGCATCAGGCGCTGCATTTCTTCATTCACCGTATCCAGCAGGTCCGCCTCGCGGGAGTCAGGTGGGAACTTGGCCCGCTCTCGGAACAAGCCGAAGGCCATGTGCATGCCGGTAACCGGCGTGCGCAGCTCATGGGAGGCGCGCAATACGAACTCGCTGCGCACCCGTTCGAAGGCGCGCTGTTCAGTCACATCATGCAGCACCATCACGGCCCCGAGAATGTGCCCCTGTGTATGGCTAACCGGGGTCAGGCTGTAGGTCAGCAGGCGCAACTCACCCTCGACTTCCACCTCCAGATCGTCCGGGGCCCGCTCCAGGTTGCCGCCGCGCAGCACCAGTTGCAGCTGTTCATCCATTTCCGCACGACCCATGGCTTCGCCAAGACCTTGACCCAGCCGCTCCTCATCCCAGCCCAATTGGCGCTGCGCTACAGGGTTGAGGTGCTCCAGGCAGCCTTGGCGATCAATCATCAACAGGCCGTCATCGATACTGTCGAGCACCGCTTGCAGGCGCTGTTGGCCGGCCAGCAGCTCATCGATGTTAGTGGCCTGATGTTGGCGCAACGCTTCGGCCATGATGCCGAAGCGGCGGGTCAGCAGGTTCATTTCCGCTGCGGAGGAGATCGGCAGCGTGACTTCAAAGTCGCCCTGCCCGATCTTGTCGGCGGCCTTGGCCAGGGCCTCGATGGGACCACCGAAACGCCGGGCGATGCCATGGGCCGTGACGAAACCGATGATCAGCACCGCGAGCCCTACCAGCCCGAGCAGGCCCGCTATCAACAGGGCGCGCTCACGGGATTTATGCTCACTGGTACTGATATTTTCCAGGGCCCGCTTGTGGTCGGCGATCAAGCCGTTGCGCAGTATGTTGAAGGTCTCGGTGAGCTTTTCCTTGCTGCCCGCAGGCGGTGATGCCTGCTGGGATTGGTCAAACGCCTTGAGCAGATTCTGGTAATCCGAGCGTGCCTGGCTGAAACCATGGTTTTTGCCGTCGACCTGTTCATGGGCGATGCCCTGGTCCAACAGATCGAAATAATGCTGCTTTGAGGCTTGCAAGGCGTCTGGGTCGGGACGCTTCTCCAGCATCATGATCAACTGGTCGCCCAGGCTCTGACGCAACTTGAGCCCCAGGTCCAGGGTGATGAAATTACTGCGGATCAACGATTCCTGGGTCTTGGCCATTTGCATGACGCTGACCAAGCCCAGGACCAACCCCAGCAAAGCCACGGTAATCAAGGCTGAGATGCTCAGGAATAACCGGGTGCGCAGTTTCATCGCGAGCTTCATAAGGTCCTGTTCAAAGGTTGTACTGCTTGCGTTTGCGGTACAGCGTCGACGCATCGATGCCGAGTGTGCGGGCCGCTTGGTCCAATGTGTCGCTGGTCGCAAGTACGGCGCCGATATGAGCTTTCTCCAGCTCGTCAAGGCTCAAAGCCGACCCGATACGCGGTGCATTGTTGGCCGGTTGCTCAGCCATTCCCAGGTGGCTGATCTCAACCTTCTCCTGGGGGCAGATGATGCTGGCGCGTTCCACCACGTTGCGCAGTTCACGAATATTGCCGGGCCAGCGGTAGTTCAGTAGCGCTTCGCGGGCATTATCGCTGAAGCCGCGCGCCGGGCGTGCGTATTCCTTGACGAAGCGGGCAAGGAAGCGGTCAGCCAGGGTCAGGATGTCTTCACTGCGTTCGCGCAGCGGGGGCAGGTGCAAGGTGATGACATTCAGGCGGTAGAGCAAGTCTTCACGGAAGCGGCCATCGCGCACCATGTCTTCCAGGTTCAGGTTGGTGGCTGCGAGGATGCGCACATCGGCGCGGCGGGTGACCGGGTCGCCCACTCGCTCATACTCTTTGTCCTGGATAAACCGCAGCAACTTGGGTTGCAACGTGAGAGGGAAATCGCCGATCTCGTCGAGAAACAGCGTACCGCCGTCTGCCTGGTTCACTCGGCCCAAGGTGCTTTCGCTGGCGCCGGTGAACGCGCCACGGCTGTGGCCGAACAGTTCGCTTTCCATCAGTTCGGCGGTCAGTGAGGGGCAGTTGATGGTCACGCAGGACTTCTTCGAGCGTTTGCTCCATCCGTGTATAGCCCGGGCCAACTCACCTTTACCGGTGCCGGACTCGCCGAGAATCAAGATATTGGCGTCCGTCCCGGCCACCTGCCGCGCGGTTTCCAACACCACCATCATGGCCGGGCTATGGGAGTCCAGGCCGTCTTTGGGCTGGCGCACCTCGCCTTCCAGCGCTTCCAGCCGCGCAGAGAGCTGACGCACCTCCAGTTGCTTGGCCGTGGCCAGGCGCAGTTGGTCGGGGCTGCAAGGTTTGACCAGGTAGTCGGCGGCGCCAGCCTGGATGGCGTCCACGGCGGTATCCACGGCCGAATGGGCGGTCACAATCACCACGCGCATCCACGGAGCCTGCACGCGCATCTGGGCCAGCACGTCCAGGCCATTGTCCTCGCCCAGGCGCAGGTCGAGGAAGCACAGGTCGAACACCTGACGCTGCATCAGGGCATCGGCCTGTGCGGCGCTGTTCGCGGTGGCGACGGTGTAGCCCTCATCTTCCAGGCAATAGCGGAAGGTGCGCAGGATCGCGGATTCGTCATCCACTAAAAGAATGCGGCCTTGAAGTTCCTTGGCTGAATCCATCTGTCCCGCACTCCTTAACTATAAATGTGATGGTGTTTAGTCCCGGAATAATCGGGCAAGTTGCATGGTTTATTCTGATTCATAAAAGGCTTCTTCGTGCAGCTATCTGCGCGCCTTCCTACAGACGTGGTTTGCGGACATTTTCAGGACTTGTTGCTCTTCGATCCTTCGATGTGCGCGCCAGCTGTCTGGTTCCGCCCACTTGCCATCGTGCATTTCGCACGGCCTGCAAGGATGCATCGTGCAGGATGCTAGGCGATGTATCTATCTACCAAGTATAACCCTTTGATTTTGTTGTGTTTTATTTTGCAATAAAACTGGCATGCACTCTGCAATATCTCCCCCAAGAGCGTCATGAACGAATAATCAGAATGCGGGAGTAATGCAGCATGACTCGCCAAAGCCTCAGCCAATTGCGTGTATCGCCGCTGCGCTTGCAGCAGGGCCTGTTCGCCAGCCTGGCCTTGATGGTCACGTTGATTGCCGGCCAGCAGTTGCAGCATTGGCAGGAGCGTGCGCAGCCAGCCCCGCAATTTGAACGTCCCGTCATGACCCAGACCCATTTCCGTTCCATTGGCAGCGCCAGCGCCGATGTGACTGCCCCGCAATTGAGCCTGGTAGACCAGGGTTCCACCCTGGACGAACTGCCGGCCCATGACCGTTGGGTGTTCTAGGCAAAAAACGTCGCTCGTGTTGAGCGGCTGCACGGCATCACCGCTGTTACCCCTATAGAAGCATAAGGAGAATCACCATGTTGAGTTGGGCAATCACATTTCTGATCATCGCCATTGTGGCCGCAGTCCTGGGCTTCGGTGGTATCGCTGGCACCGCCACCGGCATCGCCAAGATCCTGTTTGTGGTCTTCCTGGTGATGTTTATCGCTTCGTTCTTCTTTGGTCGCAAAGGCCGAGGTTGAATATGGTCACCCTGCCTTTTAAAGCCCTTGCTGCCGCCCTGCTGTTGGGCGGCAGCGGCCTGGTCATGGCCGCCAACGACGGCCAATCCCGGGCTAACGAATTGCTCAGCGCGGATCCGCAGTACCGTGAAACCTGGCAAGACGTGGTGAAGAAAGAGGAACGCCTGCCCGAATGGGTGATGAACCTGTCGGGCACGGCCGAGCAAATGAATGCCGTTGAGGAAGATGGCGACAAGTACTTGGTCGGGCCGCTTTGCGAAACCGCAGATACCTGCGTGAACAAGCGCCTGATCGTTGCCTTCAGCCTCGACAAGGAAGATGCCTACGCCATGTTGGTGGAAGTCCCGGCGGGTTTGCCTGCGGACAAGTCCCCGACACGGCACGCCGATTACCGTTTCCTCGGTAAGCCGGACGAGGGTATGCAAAGGCTGCTGATGGAACAGCTCAAGAAAGATCCGAATTGGTACTAGGTTCCGTCTGACGGAGCCGGCGTCCATAGAAGGAAGCCCTTGTGCTTCTTTCTGTTTGCATCGCTCCTTGAGTGATGCATGACCAGGGGGCCGGGTTGCTCTGATCGATCAGGATCGGCGTGACCTACGGGTACAGGGAGTACCTGCGCAAGGGCCGGGTCAGGCGAAAAGCTGCGACGCAAGTTCACAAGACCTCAAGCTTGCTGAACTTGCGGCGGGCTTATGACTCTCATACCCGCGTTTCATGCCGCCTATAGCCGCAGTTTTGTTTTTTGCGTCTGGCCAACCATTACTGGGTATGTCGGCGTGACCATCTATCGAGAATTTTTCAATCGCGCTATAGGATCTTTCCGGCCCTAGGTGATGGATTTCTCAGACATTTCTGCCAGCCAATCGAAGTCGTCCAGTATCTCTGCGCGAGCCTGATTTGGCTGCTTAACGGCATATTCACCCGCTCGAATGGCGGATACGAACTGACCGTTTGGACAAATATTTTAAAAAAAAGCCATGCCGATTCGGCATAGGGTAGGCGTTTACGGCATTAGACGTCGCTCCCTTGCATGGGAATAGTTGCGCCTTTTTTCGCCTGCCAGTAAGCCATTTCGGCCAAGCTGCGGTGACCTTCCATGGAGGCAGATGCACACACTTTTTCGCTTTCGAGCGTTGCAGCTGGCGCATTTGCCGTAAGTCCACTTGAAGCAAGGGTAATGACATGAAGAAGGCAAAGCTAAGCCTCGCCTGGCAGATCCTCATCGGTTTGGTACTGGGCATTGCAATCGGTGCAGTACTCAACCATTTCAGTGCTGAAAAGGCCTGGTGGATCAGCAATGTGTTGCAGCCGGCGGGCGATATCTTTATCCGCCTGATCAAGATGATCGTGATCCCGATTGTGATTTCTTCGCTGATCGTCGGTATTGCCGGTGTAGGCGACGCGAAAAAGCTCGGTCGTATCGGCGTCAAAACCATCCTCTACTTCGAAATCGTCACCACCATCGCCATCGTGGTGGGCCTGTTGCTCGCCAACCTGTTCCACCCAGGCGCTGGCATCGACATGAGTACCCTGGGTACCGTCGATATCTCCAAGTACCAGGCGACTGCCGCCGAAGTGCAGCATGAACATGCGTTCATCGAAACCATCCTCAACCTGATCCCCTCGAACATCTTCGCCGCTGTTGCCCGTGGCGAGATGCTGCCGATCATCTTCTTCTCGGTGCTGTTCGGCCTGGGGCTGTCGAGCCTCAAGCCTGAGCTGCGCGAGCCGCTGGTGACCATGTTCCAGGGCGTGTCCGAGAGCATGTTCAAAGTCACCCACATGATCATGAAGTACGCGCCTATCGGTGTATTCGCGCTGATCGCGGTGACGGTCGCCAACTTCGGCTTCGCCTCGCTGCTGCCGCTGGCCAAGCTGGTGATCCTGGTTTACGTCGCGATCCTGTTCTTCGCCTTCGCGGTCCTGGGTTTGATCGCACGCCTGTTTGGCTTCTCGATCCTCAAGCTGATCCGCATCTTCAAAGATGAGTTGGTATTGGCTTACTCCACCGCCAGCTCCGAAACCGTGCTGCCGCGTGTGATCGAGAAGATGGAAGCCTACGGCGCGCCGAAAGCGATCTGCAGCTTCGTGGTGCCGACCGGCTATTCGTTCAACCTCGACGGTTCGACCCTGTACCAGAGCATCGCGGCCATCTTCATTGCCCAGCTGTATGGCATCGACCTGTCGATCGGCCAGCAACTGATGCTGGTACTGACCCTGATGGTGACCTCCAAAGGTATCGCCGGCGTGCCGGGCGTGTCCTTCGTGGTGTTGTTGGCGACGCTGGGCAGCGTGGGCATCCCACTGGAAGGCTTGGCGTTTATCGCCGGTGTCGACCGTGTGATGGACATGGCGCGTACCGCCCTGAACGTGATCGGCAATGCCTTGGCCGTACTGGTTATCTCCCGTTGGGAAGGCATGTACGACGACGCCAAGGGCGAGCGCTACTGGAATTCCCTGCCGCACTGGCGCAGCAAGGAAGCCCTGCCTACGGCACAAGCCACCCGTAGCTGATTGCAGATTGATCGAAAACAAACCCCGAGAAATTCCGGGGTTTGTCGTTTCTGCCAGCCCCGTTATCATTCGCCCCATCTTTCGGGGGATTTATCTGATGCTCAATGGCCTGTGGCTTGGCTTCTTTGTCGTGGCAATGGTGTCAGCGCTGGCGCAATGGCTGGTGGGCGGTAACGCCGGGATCTTCGCGGCGATGGTCGAAAGCATTTTCGCCATGGCCAAATTATCGGTGGAAGTCATGGTGCTGCTGTTCGGTACCCTGACGTTATGGCTGGGCTTTCTGCGGATCGCCGAAAAAGCCGGGATCGTCGATTGGCTGGCCAAGGCCCTCGGCCCGCTGTTTCGCCGCCTGATGCCGGAAGTGCCCGCCGGGCACCCCGCGATCGGTTTGATCACCCTCAACTTTGCCGCCAACGGCCTGGGCCTGGACAACGCCGCCACGCCCATCGGCCTGAAAGCCATGAAGGCGCTGCAAGAGCTCAACCCCATCCCCAATACGGCGACCAACGCTCAGATCCTGTTCCTGGTGCTCAACGCGTCCTCGCTGACGCTGTTGCCGGTGACCATCTTCATGTACCGCGCCCAGCAAGGCGCTGCGGACCCGACGCTGGTGTTCCTGCCGATCCTGCTGGCCACCAGCGCCTCGACGCTGGTGGGCCTGCTGTCGGTGGCGGTGATGCAGCGCCTGCGTTTGTGGGACCCGGTGGTGCTGGCCTATCTGATCCCCGGCGCGCTGGTACTGAGCGGCTTCATGGCGCTGCTGGCGACCCTGTCTGCCACAGCGCTGGCCGGTTTGTCGTCGATCCTGGGCAACCTCACGCTGTTTGGCTTGATCATGCTGTTTCTGGTGATCGGCGCGTTGCGCAAGGTCAAGGTGTACGAGGCATTCGTCGAAGGCGCCAAGGAAGGCTTCGACGTAGCCAAGAACCTACTGCCCTATCTGGTGGCGATGCTGTGTGCGGTTGGCGTGTTGCGTGCCTCGGGTGCCTTGGAGTTCGGCCTGGAAGGGATTCGCCATGTGGTGGCCTGGACTGGCCTGGATACGCGCTTTGTCGACGCTCTGCCGACCGCAATGGTCAAGCCGTTCTCCGGCAGTGCGGCACGGGCGATGCTGATCGAGACCATGCAGACCCAGGGTGTGGACAGCTTTGCAGCGTTGGTGGCGGCGACGATACAGGGCAGTACTGAAACCACGTTTTATGTGCTGGCCGTGTACTTCGGCTCGGTAGGCATCCAGCGGGCGCGGCATGCGGTGGGATGTGCGTTGTTCGCGGAGTTTGCTGGTGTGGTCGCGGCTATTTCGGTGTGCTACTGGTTTTTTGGTTAAGGCCACAATCGTTATCGCAGGCAAGCCAGCTCCCACATTTGACTGTGTTCACAAATCAAACTGTGGGAGCTGGCTTGCCTGCGATGAGGTCCTCAAGGTTTCAGTGCTGTATTGCCCTGACTGACTACCCAATCCACCACCTGCTTATTCAACCGATCCCCAGCCTGGCCAAAAGCAGCCACCACCGCTGGCACCTTGGCGTCACTCACCGGCTGCCTCACTTCAAACCGGCGGCTGGCGATAATCCTTTGATCACGCCCACGCACCAATCGCGCGTCGAGGCGAATCACCACTTCCACCGCTTTGCCTCGATACTCACTCTGAAACGCCTGCAACTGCCCGCCCAGTTCATAGTCGGCTTGCAGGTTGGTCTCGTCGGTACTCAACAACGTCACGCGCCCGTCGCGCTGGAAGCCATCCAGCAGGCGATTACGCAGCAGCACAGGCGCCGGGTCGCTCCAGCGTGAATTCGCGTAGTTGCTGATCAAGTTGCCATCTGGCACTACGGCGATGCGCGGGCTATCGAGAAACTCGCTGGTCTGCGGCTTGGTCACGCGCAGCGACCAACTCACCGGCGTGCCTTGGCTGGCCGGCTGGGTGGACGCCAGGCGGTACACGTCCGAAGGGTCCGGCTTGGGTAGGATCGAGCACGCGCTGACCAGTGCCAGGGCCATGGGGACGATCATGTGATACGCACGCTTCATGGCGTGAACTCCTTGTTCTTGTCGCTGCCCAGCAGGTAACCGCTGGGGTTGGCTTCCAGACGGCGGGAGATGGCGCGCAGCGAGCCGAGGGTTTCACGCAACTCGCGCACGGCTGGCGCCAGTTCGTTGAGGCCCTGCATGCCGCTGTTCACCGAGTCCTGGTTATTGGTCAGCAAGGTATTGATGGTGGCGGTGCTTTGCTCCAGGGATTTCATCGCCTGCTCGGCGCTGCCGAAGGCTTGCTTGCCTTGTTCACTGAGCAAACCATTGGCGCTGCGCATCAGCACGGTGGTTTGCTCCAGCGCCGCGCCCGCCTGTTTGCTCACCTGCATCAATTGCTGCATCACCACCTTGATGTCGCCGCGTTGCTCGGCAATGGCGCCGGTGGTTTGTTGCAGGTTATCCAAGGTGTTGCTCAGGCGTTCGACGTTTTCCCGCGAGAACAGGTGGTTGGCGTTGTGCAGCAGCAGGTTGACGCTGGTCATCAGGTCGTTGCTGTTATTGAGCAGGCGTGCGATAGGCGATGGCGATGCGATGATTTCCGGCAGGTTGCCGTCCTTGCCCTTGAGCTCCGGGCTCTGCGGGGTGCCGCCACTGAGCTGGATGATCGAGGTGCCGGTGATACCGGTCAGGGCCAGTTTGGCCTGGGTGTCTTCCTTGATTGGCGTTTGCCCGGCCAGGCGGATGCGCGCCAAGACGCGGCGTGGGTCTTTGGGGTCCAGGCGCAGGCTGATCACGTCGCCCACCTTGATGCCGCTGTACTGCACCGCACTGCCCTGGGACAGGCCGCTGACCGCTTCGTTGAAGATCACTTCGTAATCCTGGAAGGCGGTATCGACGCTGGACTTGGCCAGCCACAGGCCAAACAGCATGGCGCCGACCACCACAATTACGCTGAACAGTCCGATCATCACATGATGGGCTCGGGTTTCCATGTCATACCTCGTTGAGCGATTGAGCGGCATCCAATGCCGCGCGGCCCCGGGGGCCGTGGAAATATTCGTGAATCCAGGCGTCGTCCGTTTCCGAAACGACATCGATGGCGTCGGCCACCAGCACTTTCTTCTGCGCCAGCACCGCCACACGGTCGGTGATGGTGTACAGCGTGTCGAGGTCGTGGGTGACCAGGAACACACTCAAGCCCAGCGCATCGCGCAGGGTGAGGATCAGTTGGTCGAATTGCGCCGCGCCAATCGGGTCGAGACCGGCGGTGGGTTCGTCCAGGAACAGGATGTCCGGGTCCAAGGCCAGTGCGCGGGCCAGGGCCGCGCGCTTGATCATGCCGCCGGATAACGAGGCCGGGTATTTATCGGCCGCCGACAGCGGCAACCCCGCCAGGGCCAGCTTGACCGCCGCCAAGTGCTCGGCATCGGCGCGGCTGAGGCCGGCGTGCTCGATCAATGGCAGAGCCACGTTCTCGGTCACCGTCAGCGAGGAAAACAGCGCGCCCTTCTGGAACAGTACGCCAAAGCGGCGTTCTACCAGTGAGCGTTCATGTTCAGGCAGGCTCGGCAGGTTTTTGCCGAACACCCGCACTTCGCCTTCGCTGGGGCGCCGCAGGCCAACGATGCTGCGCAACAACACGGATTTACCGCTGCCAGAGCCCCCCACCACCGCCAGAATCTCGCCCTTGTACAAATCCAGGTCGAGGTTCTCATGCACGCTTTGGCTGCCAAAACGGTTGCACAGGCCACGCACTTCAATCACCGCCTCAGTGGGCGCACGGTGTAGACGACTCACCAGCCCATCTCCATGAAGAACATCGCCGCGACCGCATCCAGCACGATCACCACAAAGATCGATTGCACCACGCTGGACGTGGTGTGCGCGCCGACCGACTCGGCACTGCCGCTGACTTTAAAACCTTCCAGGCAACCAATGGCCGCGATCAAAAACGCAAAGATCGGCGCCTTCACCATGCCCACCAGAAAGTGCTGCACGCCAATGTCCGATTGCAGCAGCGAAAGAAACATCGCCGGCGAAATATCCAGGGCCACCGCACACACCACACCACCGCCGACGATCCCCGAGAGCATCGCCAGGAAGGTCAGCATCGGCAACGCCACCAGCAGCGCCAGCACGCGGGGCAATACCAACAGTTCCATAGGGTCCAGGCCCAGGGTGCGGATGGCATCGATTTCTTCGTTGGCCTTCATTGAACCGATTTGCGCGGTGAACGCACTGGCGGTACGGCCGGCGATGAGGATTGCGGTGAGCAATACGCCGAATTCACGCAGGAAGGAGAACGCCACCAGGTCCACGGTAAAGATCGTCGCGCCGAAGCTCTTGAGCACAGTGGCGCCGAGGAAGGCCACGACGGCGCCCACCAGAAAGGTCAGCAGCGCGACGATAGGCGCCGCATCCAGGCCCGTCTGTTCGATGTGGGCGACCATGGGCGTCAGGCGCCAGCGTTTGGGCCGCCAAATGCCGCGGGCGAAGGTTTCGAGGATCAGGCCGATAAAGCCCAACAGCTTCATTGCGTCTTGCCAGACCGTGTCTACTGCGCGGCCGATGCGGGCCAAGACTTGAATGCCGGCGGCCTCTTCCGGCTCTTTGATCGGTACGCAAAAGTCATTCAGGGAGCGGTAGACGGTCTTGAGCAGTGCACGGTCGGCGGCTGCCAGGGTGCAATCGGTCTGTTCGGCAGAGTGTTCGATGCGCGCAGGGCCCAGCAGCTCTACCAGCAGCGAGGCGCCGGCGGTATCCAGCGCGCCGAGGTCGTTGAGGTCAATGCGGGCGCCGGCGTCGTATTGGCCGTCGAGTGTGGCCGACAGCTTCTTCAGGTGAGCGTAGTGGGCCAGCGTCCAGTCGCCGGTAATCCGTAGCGAAGGCGGGGTGCTGGACGTATCAAGATGGGCCGCGCCGGCCGTCGTGCGAGTGGTCATAAGCTCCGAGCTTGTTTGGCTATCCACAATTGCTACGTAATAGCACGATCCGGCTTACTTTGGGTTGTCCACTTGTGCTGTGTCTATCACCTTGAAGCGCAGAACGCCGATGACCTGGCCGTCTTCGGTGAGCACCTGCACCTGCCAGCGCCCCACGGCATCACCTGGGAAATTCTGCTTGTGGGTCCAGGCGCGATAGCCCTCCTTGCGCCCACCATGGATGTCCAGGGCAATGCGGTCGACTTCCTGGCCGTTGAATTTCCACACATGGTAGATCCGCTCATCCAGCCCGCGTGGTGCGTTGATGGCGGTGTACGCATACAGCCCACCGCTGCGCAATTGGGCGGCGGTGACTTGCTTGAGGTCGTCGCCCGGCGTGCGGTCTTGCAGTTGGGTGCTGATGGCGACTTCGGTCATCCACAGGGTGGCGGGCGGTACCCAGCTGCGCAGGAACCAGCCGGCGCAGCCGATGGCGGCCGTTACCCCCAGCAGCATTGCCCAGCCCTTGAGGCTGCGCAGTGGCAGGCTGACGGCCAGGCTCGGGATCGACAAGACCATGGCCACGCCCAACGCCAGTTTGTAACTCTGGGCGGTGGTCAGGTGCATGATGATCGGCAGCGCGGTCAGCAACGCGGCGAATAGGGTCAGGGTGTGCAGGGCCAGGAACAGCGAGCGTTTGGGCGCCAGCCATTTGTAATACAGCGGGTCGATGATCGACACCAGCGCCGCTGCGCCGAGCAGGCCAGTGAACAACGATTGGCCGCTGTTCCAGGCGGTGGTGACGAAAAAGAAGGGCAGGACGAAAAACAGACTTTCCTGGTGAATCATCTGGGTGGCGTAGCGCAGCAGCGGTTCAGGGATCTCGCGATTGAAGACCTTGGTGAACAGTTGCGTAAAGCTGTTCTCCAGCATCAGCCACAACCAGCTCACCAGCATGATCACCGCGATCCAGCTGGCCATGCCCTGCTGGCGGTCTACCAGGATGAAGCTGCCCACCCCCGAGATGAAACCGCCGAGTGCAATCACCCCTGGGTAGCGCTTGATCAGTTCTATAACGCGCTGGATGAGGGGCGGCAAGTTCGGCATGGGCGGTTCACTGGTTGTGGGAAAAATCTCAGACAGAATAACGCCTTGGCCCGATATTCTGTGCCTCATTACTCAACAGGTTTGCGATAAAGCCTCAGGCCGATCAAACCAAGGATGATCAGGCCCAGTACGCCCGCACCGATCCAGGTCAAGGCGTCATAACTCAACAGCGGTTTTTCGATGCGCCAGTAGCCCGGCTGTTGGAACGCTTCGCGCATGGCCTGGTTGGTTTGCGCCAGGCTCACGGCCTTGATGCGCTTGACCGGGTCGCTGAAACGTCCATTGGAGTAGTCGCCGGCCGCACTCCAGTAATAGTCGGCCAGTGCGCTGTTGCCTTGCACTGCCCACGCTTGGCGGGCAATGGCGGCTTGTTGCAGGCGTGTGAATACCGTTGGGTCGAGGCCATCCTTGAGCAACTGGGCCTTGAGGTCTTGCAAGACCTGCTCGGCTTCAGGGAGGTTTTCTCGCTCAAGGTCGGCATTCAGGCTGAGGAACCCAACGCCGCCGAGCACTTCGCGTTCCACCCATGGGCCGTAGGACAAACCGTGCTTGAGGCGCAGTTGCCGGTACAGCGCCCAGTCGAGGTAGTCCTTGAGCAGGTTGTAGGTTTCATCGTGCTGGTCGTCCAGCACAGGCTCTGGGAACAGCCAGTGCAGCTTGGCGCCATCGCCCACCCAGCCGCGGATCAGGTCGCGGTGGCTGGCGGCGGTATGCTGGATTTCCGGGAGGGGGCGATGTTCGCTCGGCTCCACTGGGTCGAGTTGACCATAGGTGCGTTCCAGGTAGGCGGGCAGCAGTTTGTCGAGATCGCCGACGACGATCAGGGTCATGTTGTTCGGCGCGTACCATTCTTTGCGCAGCTTCTCCAACGAGTCGCGGGTGAGGTGGCTGACCTCGGCGCGTTCGGCGCACTTGAGGCCCAACTCCACGGCCAATTGGTTACTGGCGCTGTGACCGAGGTCCTGGCGATCCAGCAGGCGTTGCAAGTGTGAGTAATGGCCGCCGTCTTCGCGCTCCACCACCTGTTTGGCGGCGTTGATATGAGCGTCGGTCAGTTGCGTGCGCGTGAGGATTGCCAGCAGCAGGTCCAGTACTTTGCGTTGGTTCTGCGCGGGCGCCTCGATCACGAAGGTAGTGTCGGCGTTGCTAGTGTAGGCGTTCCACTCGCCGCCCAGGGCTTGCATGCGGTCTTCGAGGTCGCCTTCGCCGCCGCCGTCGATACCGCTGAACAGCAAGTGCTCGAACAAGTGCGGCAGTTCTTTTTCTTCGCAACCGAAGTCGTCCAGGCCCACCCCAACCACCAGGCGAATAGCCACGTGCCCACGCTCGGTGCCCGGTTTGAGCAGCAGTTGCAGGCCGTTGGGCAAGGTGTAGCCCTCGACTTGCAGGCGGTCAAAGGCAAAGGTGTGTACCGAGCCCAAGAGCAGGCAGGCGAGTAACAGGCGACGCATAACAAGCTTCCTGGCGAATGAGGTCCATTGTTAACTGACTTCGCTCGCGGGCGTACGTTCAGGGCGAATGGGTGATGTCGGCAATACTTTCTGCAGAGAGCGCGCCGGTGTCGGACGTTTCCAACACTACATAAGCACTGCTGCAAAACAACGAGTTCAAGCGTTTCATGTCGGCAATCAGTTCCAGATGCAGGGAGCTGGTTTCCAGGCTCTGCACGATCTTGCGCTGCAGGCGGCTGACATGGGCGTGGGCCAGGCGGCGTTCCTGGGCGCGGAAGCGGCGCTTTTCTCGCAGTAATTGACGGGCGCTTTCCGGGTCGCCGCTGAGAAACACCGACAGGCCCAGGCGCAGGTTGGCGATCAACTGGCTGTGCAGGCCGCTGAGTTCCTCCAGGCCCACTTCGGAAAATTGCCGGCGCTGCGAGGTCTTCTGTTGCTGGACCTTACGCAGCATGCGTTCGATCAGGTCACCCGCCAATTTCAAGTTGATCGACAGCTCAATGATCTCAGCCCAGCGGCGGTTGTCCTGTTCACTCAGGTCTTCACGGGGCATTTGCGCCAGGTAGAGTTTGATCGCGCTGTAGAGCGCTTCGACGTCATCGCTCAGGCTGCGCATTTCTTGGGTAACGGCGGTTTGATTGCCGCGCAGCACTTCCTGCATCGAAGTAAGCATATTGTCGATCAAGTCACCCAGGCGCAGGGTTTCGCGGGCAGCGTTCGCCAGGGCCAGGCTTGGGGTATTCAATGAGGCCAGGTCCAGATGGCGTGGCTTGGCCTTGCCATTGGTTTCGGGGCGTTCCGGCAGCAGCCATTCGCACAGGCGTGCCATGGGCCCGATGGTGGGCAACAGGATCAGGCAACGGCTGACGTTGTAGAGCAGGTGGAAGGTGATGACCATGCCCTGAACGCTGTAGTCCAGGCCGTCCATCCAGCCCACGAGCGGGTCAAGCACCGGAATGATCAGCAACAGACCGATCAATTTGTACAACAGGCTGCCCAGGGCCACTTGGCGACCGGCAGTGTTTTGCATGCTGGTGCTGAGAAAGGCCAGTACACCGCTGCCGATGTTGGCGCCGATCACCAGGCCGATGGCCACGTGCAAGCCGATCACGCCGGCACCGGCCAGGGTGGCAGTGAGCAATACCGCAGCGAGGCTGGAGTAGGAAATCATGGCGAACAGCGCGCCGACCAGGGCGTCCAGCAAGATATCGCCGGTCAGCGAAGCGAAGATGACTTTGACGCCCTGGGCATGGGTAATGGGCCCGGCGGCTTCGACGATCAATTGCAGCGCGAGGATGATCAGGCCCAGGCCGATCCCGACCCGGCCTAACTGTCCTGCCCGCGTCTGCTTGCGCGACAGGAAGAAAATCACCCCGAGGAAGATCAGCAGCGGCGACAGCCAGGACAAATCGAACGTCAGCACCCTCGCCATCAAGGCCGTACCGACGTCGGCGCCAAGCATGGTGGCCAAGGCCGGCGTGAGGCTCATCAGCCCTTGGCCGACAAACGAAGTCACCAGCATCGCGGTGGCGTTACTGCTTTGCACCATGGCCGTCACCAGGATACCGGCGACAAATGCCAGCCAGCGCTTGGACATGTTCTGCCCGATGACTTGGCGCAAATTGGAACCGTAGACCCGCAGGATGCCGGTTCGGACGATATGCGTGCCCCAGATAAGCAGGGTCACGGCGGAAAGCAGATTGAGCAAGGTCAGCATGCTCGGCCCCCCGTGTGGGTGCGCTCCAGCAGGAGCGAAGGAAAGTTACCGCGTGCCGCTCTACGTCTTGTACCTAAGCTGTAGTTGGCGAATGGGCTCTGCGCCAGCATCGCATAGCTAAACTTGGGATTGAAACAAAACTGTCATGAAGATCGTTCCCCACGCTCGGCGTGGGAACGCATTCTGTGACGCTCTGCGTCACTTTGCGGACGCGGAGCGTCCGAGAGGGCATTCCCACGCGGAGCGTGGGAACGATCACTCGCGGGTCAAATTTACTGACCCGGAATGTCCTTGCGCAGTTTCACTGGGTCCTGCTGTTTCTTCTTTTTCGCGATGGCGGTACGCATCTTGATGTTCACCGCTTCCACCGCTAGCGAGAACGCCATGGCGAAGTAGACGTAGCCTTTTGGCACGTGTACGTCGAAGGATTCAGCGATCAGCACGGTACCCACGACCAGCAGGAACGACAGCGCCAGCATTTTCAGCGACGGGTGCTTGTCGATGAACTCGCTGATAGTGCCGGCAGCCAGCATCATCACCAATACCGCAACGACGATGGCGGCAACCATCACCGGCACGTGGGAAACCATGCCGACGGCGGTAATCACCGAGTCCAGGGAGAACACGATGTCGATGATGGCGATCTGGATAATGGTGTAGATGAACTTGCCACCGGCGCCTTTGGGCTCGTCGTGGGTTTCATCTTCACCTTCCAGCGCGTGGTACATCTCCTGGGAGCTTTTCCACAGCAGGAACAGGCCACCGAAGAACAGGATCAGGTCACGACCGGAGATGCCCTGGCCAAACACCACGAACAGGTCGGCGGTCAGTTGCATGACCCAGGTGATCGACAGCAGCAACAGGATGCGCGTGACCATGGCCAACGCCAGGCCGAAGATCCGGGTGCGCGCCTGCATATGCTTGGGCATGCGGCTGACCAGGATCGAAATCATGATGATGTTATCGATGCCCAGGACGATCTCGAGAGCCGTCAGGGTGAAGAAGGCAATCCAGATTTCCGGATTGGTCAGCCATTCCATGTGTATTCCTTTGAGCAAGTGTTAACCGCGCAAGCTGTAGCGCCGCGCGGTGAGTGAGTCGGTACGATTATAGAGTGCTGAACAGCGGAAAAATCCCCATCAGCAGTGCGGCGAACATTATGCACAGGCACACCAGCACTGCCCACTTGAGCGTGAAGCGCTGGTGATCGCCGAATTCGATACCCGCCAGGGCAACCAGCAAGTACGTCGAGGGTACCAGTGGGCTGAGCAAATGCACGGGTTGCCCGACGATCGACGCCCGCGCCATTTCCACCGCGGTGATGCCGTAATGGCTGGCAGCTTCGGCCAGTACCGGTAGTACGCCGTAGTAGAACGCATCGTTGGACATGAAGAAGGTGAACGGCATGCTCACCAGCGCGGTGATCACCGCCAGGTAAGGGCCCATGGCTTCGGGGATGACCGCCAACAGGCTCTTGGACATGGCGTCGACCATGCCGGTGCCCGACAGGATGCCTGTGAAAATACCGGCGGCGAAGATCAAGCCCACCACCGCCAATACGCTACCGGCGTGAGCCGCGACGCGGTCTTTCTGCTGCTGCAGGCACGGGTAGTTGACGATCATGGCGATACTGAACGCCACCATGAACAGCACCGGCAGCGGCAACAGGCCGGCAATCAGGGTGCACATCAACGCCAGGGTCAGGGCGCCGTTGAACCAGATCAATTTCGGCCGGCGGGCGTCGGGGAATTGCGACACGCTGATTTCGCTGTGGTCGATCTCGTCGCCCTGCAGGTGCAGTTCACCCAGGCGCGCACGTTCGCGCTTGCCGTACATGTAGGCAATCACCAGGATCGCCACCACACCGGCGGCCATGGCCGGGATCATCGGTACGAAGATGTCCGACGGGTCTACATGCAGCGCACTGGCGGCGCGCGCCGTCGGGCCGCCCCAGGGGGTCATGTTCATCACGCCACCGGCGAGAATGATCAGGCCGGCCATGATCCTTGGGCTCATGCCGATGCGCTGGTACAGCGGCAGCATGGCCGCGACGCAGATCATGTAGGTGGTGGCACCGTCACCGTCCAGGGACACCACCAGGGCCAGCACGGCGGTGCCGACCGACACCTTGAGCGGGTCGCCCTTGACCATCTTGAGGATCTTGCGCACGGCCGGGTCGAACAGGCCGGAGTCGATCATCAAGGCAAAATAAAGGATGGCGAACATCAGCATCACGCCGGTCGGCGCAAGCTTGGTGATGCCTTCGAGCATCATCGGGCCGATCTTCGGTGCGAAACCGCCGAACAGCGCGAACAGGATCGGCACGATGATCAAGGCGATCAGCGCGGACAGGCGCTTGGTCATGATCAGGAACATGAACGTGATGACCATGGCAAAGCCAAGGAAAGTCAGCATAGGAATACTCCAGGCGTAGCGCGGCTAGGGAATGGCGGACCGAGTGGCGGTCAGCGCAGAACGAAAGGCACGAGGCGTACGGGTGGAGTCGGAGCGAACAGGCGGGTACGAGCGGACATCGGGAATCACCATTGTTGTTGTTAACAGCCGGTCTGTTGCCGGCAGTGAGGGCGATCCTAGACGGGGAAGCTTTCAGCCAGCTTTCGCTGAGAAAACAGCTGATGAAGGGCAGGCATCATTCTTCAGGTTGGTGCAGAACAAAATGTGGGGGCTGGCTTGCCTGCGATGGCGGCGTATCAGCCAACATCTCTTATGGCTGTGACACCGCCATCGCAGGCAAGCCAGCTCCCACATTTGGATAGTGGTCGCTGCCAGAATATCAGGGTAGTTCCAGGCCGCCGGCGGCTTTGTGCAAGGCCCGCAAATGCTCACCCACCTGCTTGAGGTTGGCTTCACACGCGGCGATCTCGGCGGCGCGGGAAGGATCGAGCAGCGCCCTCACCTCCTTATCCAGCTCGCCGGTCAACGACTGCAACTGTTTCTGGCGTTCGGCGCTTTCTGATTCAAGGCGCTTGGCTTCCGAAGGTTGCGGCAGGCCATAACCCCCACTGTCCAGCAACTCGGCCGGGCGACTAAGGAAGCCGCTGTTGGCGAGAATTTGCTGCAGCGTGTTGTTGGCTTTCTCCATTCCGCCGTATTTCAGCTCGCGGGCATTGAGGTAGCGTTGTTTGACCTCATCCTGGGCGAGCATCAGTTGTTTGCGATAGCTGGCCTGCTCCAGCAGCAACAGCGCGGCGCTGGTGCGCAGGTCGGCCTGGCTGAACCATTGGCGACGCGCTTGCGCATCCAGGGACAACCAGTCTTCGACCTGGGTCTGCTTGATCGGCAGTTGCTTGCGCAGCACATCGAACATGGCCTGGTAGCGCTCGCGGAACGAGTCGAAGTGATACCCCAGCCGCAGTGCCTCGCGCTTGTCATTCAATACGCTGGTATCGGCCAGGCCGCGGGCGCTGAGCACTTCCAGCAAACCGTTGGGGGTGATGTTGTCCAGGCCGGTCAATTGCGGGTTGGCGCTGCCGCTGCGCAACAATTTCAGGCTTTCGACCGCACAGTTGTTGGAGATAAAGAAGTAGTTGCCGTCATAGCTCCAGTGCATCTGCGCCGCATGTTCGACGGTGTCGTTGATTTCCTGGCGGCTGAGCTTCAGCGGCACCGACGCCAGGCCACGCAGTTCGGTCTTGGTGTACTCATCGATGACCTGGGCCAGCGGCAGTACGAACAGCCGCGACGGGTATTTGCCCACCAGGCCATCCCAGCTCGACAGCTGGACATCCCCGACGAAGGCGCGGTAAGACAAGACCAGGTGCCGGTCCAGATCTAGCCGGCAATCCGGGCCACGCGGGCGGCCCGGCGCACAAATCACCAGGCGCAACATGCTATGGCCCCAACGGCTCACCAGGTTCTGGTTGGCTTCGGCCAGCAGATAGTCGATTTCATACACGCGCTCCGGATCGATCTGGCCCAGGGGCGTCTTGGCGAAATCGTTGCCCGCGTTCAGGAAGGCATAGGTACTGGCGCAGGTGTCCTGTTCAGGCGGGGCCCAGCCGAAGTGATCCTTGTAATAACGGAACAGCGCGGGGCGGCGACAGGCGTAGCTGGGGTCCAGGAGGAAATACTCCATGTTGACCGCCACGAACTCCAGCGGGCTGGTGGTTTCGTAGATGTCCGGGCTGCGCACCACCTGATGGTTGTGCTGCTCACGCTCTCCGCGCCGACCCACATATTGTGGCCAGCCGGCAAGATCCAACAGGCGTGGGTCGTCACTGAGGGTAAAGCGGCGGTCGTTCTGGCCACGGCACTGGTCGGGCAAGCCGATCAAACCGGTGATGTTGTTCTGACGGCTGCAGCGCTGGATCAGCGTGCGCTCGTCCTGGGACCACAGGCGCGCACGGTCATAGATGTGGGTCAGTTCATGCAGCACGGTGGCGAGCATTTCCCGGCGCACAGTACCGTGGGGGCGATTGGTTTTCTGGGTGGCGGCGCTGCCGTCAGTCAGGCTGGCGAGCAGGTTCTGGTTGAGGTCCAACTCGGACACCAGGGACGCCTGGCCGTAGGCGTTGTCAGGCATCTTGTCGGTCCAGCCGACATCAATACGTCGGTCCAATTGCTCGACAAAGCGCGGCGGCAAGGAGCGCAGCGCTTCATCCAGCAATGCCTGGCTGGCCTGCTGTTCGGCCGGGCTCAAGCCTTCGGTCTTGAGCCGCAGTTGCAGGCCGGCCTGGGCCGTACTCGCGCACAGCAGCACGGCCCCGGCCAGGAGCCAGGTTTTGAGGCGCCTCACAGAGCGAGGATAGCTTCTGCGAGGGTCTGGTCGCTGGCATCACGGGCTTCTGGCACGCGGGTGCGAAGGGTATCGAACGCGGCTTCCAGTTGGGCGCCACGGATCTCGCCATTGGTAGCGACGAAACTGGCGGCGTCATCGTGGGCTTCGCGCACGATCTTGGAGTCGCGGATGGAGGTGGTGGTGTCCGAGGTGAAATCAATGGTGCGCGCCGAGGCTCGCACGACGATGTTGCTGGTGGCCTTCAAGGTTTGCGCCTGGGCGACATCGGCCAAAAACAGCAGGCCGAGGGCGGCGACGATCAGCGGGCTACGCATGGGGTGACTCCAATGACAAAGATAGAAATACAATGATGATTATTGGACGAGAATTGCTTGCGCCAGTTCAAGGTCGCTTGCATGAAGTTTTGGCTGGGTGCGGCGCAGATAGTCCAGCGCGGACTCCAGGCGTGCGCCCCGCCATTGGCCGTCAGTGGCAATGAAAGCGGCAGCATCGTCCCGAGCGGCCAGGACCAACTTATTGTCGAACGGCGCAGAGGTCACTTTGCTGGTGGCATACACGCTGACAACAGTGCTCTGTGTGGACACATCCAACGCTGAAGCCAGGGGTGACCAGCAGGCGCAAAACAGTACAGGAACAATCAATAAACGGTATGAAAAAGCCATGGGACTCGACAACTGAAAGCGAGCGCCAAGGCTAGCGCAACCGCCGGGCGAGAGCCAGCGTCGAGCCATGCGGGAGCGGCGGACGCTCCCGTCTGGTTGCCGTGGGTCAGATAGCCAGGATGGCCTGTGCCAGCTGTGCATCGGTAGCGGTATTCAATTGCGGCGCTTGTTGACGGATCTGGGCCAGGGCGCTTTCCAGTTTCACGCCACGGATGGCGCCTTCGCTGGCGACAAAGCTGGCGGCGTCGTCACGGGCCGCTTGTACGACCTTGTTGTCGCGCAGGGATGAGGTGGCATCAGACGTGGCATCGGAGGTTGCCTTCAGAGCGCCGACGATCGAGTCGGTCGTCATGATCAGGCTGCTCGCGTTGGCATTGGCAGCCAGAGTCAGCACAGCGGCAGTGCACAGCAGGCGAAGACGGGACATGGGGTAACTCCTGTAGACGAATAATAAGGTGGCGCGAAACGGCCACAATGAAACGGACTGGGACTGTCGAGCATCAGACGCACGCTCTACAGGGTTCGCCACGTGGTGAACCGATATTAGGCGTGTGCAGGGCTATTCGGAAGCCTGTAATTAAACTGTACCTGTCATATTTTATAAATTTAAAACTGTATCTGTGGGCTTGAATCGAGCCAATCCAATGCGCTATCGCAGATACAACAAAGCCCGCCTCCGGTTACCCGGGGCGGGCTTTGCTTTGACAAATCAGGGTGCTGGCAGTGGACCCGTCAGGTCAGGGCCAGCGGGCGCCACTTAGCGCCAGAACGGCTTGCTCAGCTCTTCGTAGCGTTGAGCTTCGCTGATACCGGCGTCAGCCAGCAGACGCGAATCCAGGCGAGCCAACTGGTGGCGGCTGGAGATGCGGCGCTGCCACAACATCAGGTTGGCGAGAACGCGCAAAGGCAGGGAAGCCTGGGTGTTTACAGCTTTTTCTTCGAAGAACAGTTCGGAACTGAGTGTACGTTCCATGATGACATCCTTCCGCTTGTGGCGGGATTAGGTAGTGGTTTAACTGATGCCAATGATCCTCCTCCGAGGCAAGACTCTCTAGATACAGTTCACCTGTATTGTGAGAGGCCAGTTAACTGTTTAGCGAGGCTGTACGGTACGAAATTGGGGCAACTGTACCTGTGCGCACTTAAAAGGTGCGAAATCGGCATTTTTGAGTTGGTGTGTGGGATATTTCGGTAGGAAATGACCAGTACAGCAGTACAGTTTTTTCCATAAGTGCGGGTGGGTTCACCGAGCTGATGAAACTGTCTTTGCATCAGCCCGGATCTGTATTCATCAAGCCTTGAGCATGTGCCCGGTTTCTTCCAGGTTAATGTGCCAACTAAGTGCTTCGCGCAAGATGTGCGGCGTATGCCCACCGATGGCGCAGGCGGCATCGAAGTAAGTGTTGAGGGCATCGCGGTAGGCTGGGTGCACGCAGTTATCGATGATCACCCGAGCGCGCTCCCGTGGCGCCAGGCCCCGCAGGTCGGCAAGGCCTACTTCGGTGACGAGAATGTCCACGTCATGCTCGGTGTGGTCCACATGGCTGACCATCGGTACCACGCTGGAAATTGCGCCGCCCTTGGCAATGGACTTGGTGACGAAGATCGCCAGGTGCGCATTGCGGGCGAAATCCCCGGAGCCGCCGATGCCGTTCATCATCCGCGTGCCGCAGACGTGGGTGGAGTTGACGTTGCCGTAGATATCGAACTCCAGCGCGGTATTGATACCGATGATGCCCAGGCGCCGTACCACTTCAGGGTGGTTGGAAATTTCCTGCGGGCGCAGCACCAATTTGTCCTTGTAGTGCTCCAGGTTGCCGAACACATCGGCATTGCGTCGCTCCGACAAGGTAATTGAACTGCCGGAGGCAAAGCTCAGCTTGCCGGCGTCGATCAGGTCGAAGGTCGAATCCTGCAACACTTCCGAGTACATGGTCAGGTCTTCGAACGGCGACTCGATCAATCCGCACATCACCGCGTTGGCAATATTACCGATGCCGGCTTGCAGCGGGCCGAGCTTGTTGGTCATGCGCCCGGCATCGACTTCTTGCTTGAGGAAGTTGATCAGGTGATTGGCGATGCCTTGGGTGTCGCTGTCAGGCGGCGTTACCGTGGAGGCGGAGTCCGCCTGGTTGGTGATGACGATGGCGACGATTTTCTCGGGCGGGATCGGAATCGCGGTGCTGCCGATACGGTCGTCGACTTTCACCAGCGGGATCGGCGTGCGCGTCGGCCGGTAGGTCGGGATGTAGATGTCGTGCAGCCCTTCCAGGTTCGGATTGTGCGCCAGGTTGATCTCGACGATCACCTGTTTGGCGAAAATCGCGAAGCTGGCCGAGTTGCCTACGGAGGTAGTGGGCACGATATGGCCCTGCTCAGTGATCGCGACGGCTTCGATCACGGCGATGTCGGGCAATTTGAGCTGATTGTTGCGCAGTTGCTCGACGGTTTCCGACAGGTGCTGGTCGATAAACATCACCTCGCCGGCATTGATCGCCTTGCGCAGAGTGCTGTCGACTTGAAAGGGCATGCGTCGTGACAGTACGCCGGCTTCGGTCAACTGCTTGTCCAGGTCATTGCCCAGGCTGGCGCCGGTCATCAGCGTGATTTTGAGTGGCGAAGTCTTGGCGCGTTCGGCCAGGGCGTGGGGGACGGCCTTGGCTTCACCGGCACGGGTGAAGCCGCTCATGCCGACGGTCATGCCGTCCTCGATCAGTGCAGCGGCGTCTGCCGCGCTCATGACCTTGTTCAACAACGAAGGCAAGCGGATACGATCACGGTACATGAATTGTTATCTCTGGCTACGGAAAGCAAGGTGGGCAGTGTAGTGATTTCAAAAAGTTTCGGCCCGCTACCATGGTCGAATGCCAGGTCGCGATTTAGAGCCTTTGGTCGGGTTTCATGTGTGTGCAAAGCGGGACGCAGAGCATCCCTGGATGCGTTCCCACGCGGAGCGGGGGAACCATAAAAAAACCCCAGCCTACGTGAGGCCAGGGTTTCGGGTATTGCGCTGGCGCAGTGTTATTCGACGGCTTTGACCATGTCTTCGATGACCTTCTTGGCATCACCGAACACCATCATGGTCTTGTCCAGGTAGAACAACTCGTTATCCAGGCCGGCGTAGCCGCTGGCCATCGAGCGCTTGTTGACGATGATGGTCTTGGCCTTGAACGCCTCGAGAATCGGCATGCCGGCGATGGGTGAGTTCGGGTCGTTCTTGGCGGCCGGGTTGACCACGTCGTTGGCGCCCAATACCAGCACCACGTCGGCCTGGCCGAACTCGGAGTTGATGTCTTCCATCTCGAACACCTGGTCGTAAGGCACTTCGGCCTCGGCCAGCAATACGTTCATGTGCCCCGGCATACGGCCCGCCACCGGGTGGATCGCGTACTTTACGGTGACGCCGTGGTGGGTCAGCTTCTCAGTCAGCTCCTTGAGCGCGTGTTGTGCCCGCGCGACCGCAAGGCCGTAGCCTGGGACGATAATCACGGTGTCGGCGTTGGTCAGCAGGAAGGTGGCGTCATCAGCGGAGCCGGACTTCACCGGGCGTGCTTCTTTGGAGCCCGCCGCAGCGCCAGCATCCGGCGCGTTGCCGAAACCGCCCAACAGCACATTAAAGAAGGAGCGGTTCATCGCCTTGCACATGATGTACGACAGGATCGCGCCGCTGGAGCCCACCAGGGAACCGGCGATGATCAGCATCGAGTTGTTCAGCGAGAAACCGATGCCCGCCGCTGCCCAGCCGGAATAGCTATTGAGCATCGACACCACCACGGGCATGTCGGCGCCGCCAATCGGGATGATGATCAGCACACCCAGCACGAAGGCCAGGGCCAGCATCAGTGCAAATGCGCTGAGATTGCCGGTGAACATGAACGCCAGGCCCAGGCCCAGGGTTGCGAGACCGAGCACCAGGTTCAGTTTGTGTTGGCCGCCGAACTGTACCGGTGCGCCCTGGAACAGGCGGAACTTGTACTTGCCCGACAGCTTGCCGAATGCGATCACCGAGCCGGAGAAGGTGATTGCACCGATAGCGGCACCGAGGAACAGTTCCAGGCGGTTACCGGCCGGTATCGAATCGCCCAAGTGCTTGACGATGCCCAGGGACTGCGGCTCGACCACGGCGGCAATGGCGATGAACACCGCTGCCAGGCCGATCATGCTGTGCATGAAGGCGACCAGCTCGGGCATCTTGGTCATTTCAACACGCTTGGCCATGATCGAGCCGGCGGTACCGCCAACCAATAGGCCAACTATGACGTAGCCGATACCGGCAGTCGCCAGTTCAGCCCCCAGCTTATAGATGAGGCCGACGGTAGTGAGTACCGCCAGCGCCATGCCGAGCATGCCGAACAGGTTGCCGCGCCGCGAAGTGGTCGGGTGCGAGAGGCCTTTGAGGGCCTGGATGAAACAGATCGACGCGATCAGGTAGAGCGTCGTCACGAGGTTCATGCTCATTACTTGGGCGCCTCTTCTTTTACTTTTGGGGCTTTCTTCTTGAACATTTCAAGCATTCTGCGGGTGACCAGAAAGCCACCGAAAACATTCACCGCCGCCAAGGCCACGGCCAGTGTGCCCATAGTCTTGCCCAACGGGGTGACGGTCAGCGCGGCAGCCAGCATGGCGCCGACGATGACAATCGCGGAAATGGCGTTGGTCACGGCCATCAGCGGCGTGTGCAATGCGGGTGTTACGTTCCAGACCACGTGATAACCGACATAAATCGCCAGCACAAAGATGATCAGGTTGTAGATACCGGGGGAGATAAGCTCTTCCATCGTCTGAATCCCTGCTTAGGCGTTTTTGCGGATGACTTGGCCGTCGCGGCACATCAGGCACGCGGCGACGATGTCGTCTTCGAGGTTGATTTCAAACTGCCCTTCCTTGGTGAAGACCAGCTTCAGGAAGTCCAGCAGGTTGCGCGCATACAAGGCCGACGCATCGGCGGCGACAGCGCCCGCCAGGTTGGTCGGGCCGCAGATGATCACGCCGTTTTCCACCACGACCTGGTCGGCCACCGTCAGCGGGCAGTTGCCACCTTGGGCTGCAGCGAGGTCGATGACCACCGAGCCGGGTTTCATCTGCGCCACGGTATCGGCGCTGAGCAGGGTCGGCGCCTTGCGGCCCGGGATGAGGGCGGTGGTGATGACGATATCGGCCTGTTTGGCGCGTTCGTGCACGGCCAGGGCCTGGCGTTGCATCCAACTGCTGGGCATCGGGCGCGCATAGCCACCGACACCGACGGCGCATTCACGCTCTTCATCGGTTTCGTAGGGGACGTCGACAAACTTGGCGCCCAGAGATTCGATCTGCTCCTTGACCGCCGGGCGTACGTCGGACGCTTCGATCACCGCGCCCAGACGCTTGGCCGTGGCGATGGCTTGCAGGCCCGCCACACCGGCGCCGAGGATCAGTACGCGCGCGGCTTTTACAGTGCCGGCAGCAGTCATCAGCATCGGCATGAAACGCGGGTAGTGATGAGCGGCCAGCAACACGGCCTTGTAACCGGCGATGTTGGCTTGCGAAGACAGTACATCAAGGCTTTGAGCGCGTGACGTGCGCGGCGCGGCTTCCAGGGCGAAGGCGGTGATGCCGCGCTCGGCGAGCTTGGCGATGGTTTCGTTGCTGAACGGATTGAGCATGCCCACCAACACGGTGCCACTTTTGATCAGCGCAAGTTCGTTGTCGCTGGGGGCAACCACTTTGAGAATCAGCTCGGCGCCAAACGCGTCGTTGGCGCTGCCAATGGTGGCGCCTGCCGTTTCATAGGCACTGTCGACGATGCTGGCACTGATGCCTGCGCCGCTTTGTACAGTGACCTTATGGCCCTGGCCGATCAGCTTCTTGATGGTTTCCGGGGTGGCAGCCACCCGCGTTTCACCGGTCTGGGTTTCGAGAGGAACACCAATGTGCACGTCAAATCTCCTGCATGATCTTTTTGCTTTTGATCTTTTTGTAAAAAGGCCAGTGCACCGCGAGTGGCGCAACTGGGGCGGCCGATCAGCACGATCCCGCTGAAATGACAGCGGGGCGCGGCATTTTGCAGGCGAACTTTACGGCCATCAAGGGATTATGACGGGTGACGAAAAATTAACTACAAGTCACCCTGTGACTGATTGTCGCAACAGGCTGAAATAACCTCTTTAAATACAGGTCTTTAAAGGCGTTCAGGCGTTTTCGGTGCGTTTTTCCATTGCCAGTGTGAATAGTCGTGCATTGGCCGGTAAGAGTCGCTACGAGCCATGAAATACATGGCTTTTAGCCTTATTTTTGGCTGACAAGTACAGTCTGTTTAAATGCGACATATACGTACATCTGTAGGTTATTAATTTATTTGACTACAAAGTCAGTAATTGCGCTTTGTCCTTCATTTACTTGGGTTGTAGCGTCTTGACTGGTCGACCAGCCAGTCCCTGAATGCATGCAGAGAGGCGGATTCGACCTTTCTGTCAGGAATCATCAGGTAATAAGCCTTTTCGCTGGTCAGTGCTTCGGTGCTGGCGATTACCAATTGTTGCTCCTTCAGCTCCTGCTGGATGAGGAAAGGAGGGATCAGTGCGATGCCCATGTCATGCATGGCCGCTTGAGACAGCATCGAGAATAGCTCGTATCGAGGGCCTGTCATGTCGCGTGGGATGTTCAGCTGTTGGGCGTTGAACCATTGGCGCCAGGCATAGGGGCGCGTGGTCTGCTGCAGCAGCGGCAGCTCTGCGATCTGTTGAGGGGTGAAGTGCGTGCGGTCGCCGAGTAAGCGCGGGCTGCAGACCGGTACTGGGTTTTCGCCCATTAACCTGTGGGATTGCGTACCCGACCAATCGGCATCTCCGAAGTAGATCGCCGCATCGAACTCGGTATCGGCGAACAGGAAGGGGCGTGTGCGGTTCGTCAGGTTCACCGTGACTTCCGGGTGCTGATGTTGAAAGTCCTTCAGGCGGGGGATCAGCCACTGCGTGCCGAAGGTGGGCACCACCGCCAGTTCGATCACATTGGCGCCTTGCTGGCCCATTACCGACAAGGTGTCGCGCTCCACGGCGTCCAGCTGTGTTGCAACCCTGCGGCTATAAGACAGCCCCGCCTCCGTCAGCTTCACCCCACGGCGTGAGCGGCGAAACAGCTCGACACTCAAAAACTCCTCCAGGCTGGCGATCTGTCGGCAAATCGCGCCTTGGGTGATGGAAAGCTCCAAGGCTGCCTTGGTGAAGCTCTCGTGCCGGGCTGCTGCCTCAAAGCTGATGAGTGCGGTCGTACTGGGAATTTTTCGGCGCATGTACATTGCCCTCACAGATAAAGCGCATTTATGGGCTTTTTGAGTGTTACGAAGTGAGAAATTAGCACAAGCCTATGCAAAAACCTCGTTTGCCCTCTGCGCAGACCGCGCCTAGTCTGGATCCACGACTTCTGATTTTTTTTGCGAGGACTTATTCATGGCTGGCAAGGCAAGCTTCAACTGGATCGATCCACTGCTGCTGGATCAACAGCTCACCGAAGAAGAGCGCATGGTGCGTGACAGCGCCGAGCAATTTGCGCAGGACAAGCTGGCTCCTCGTGTGCTCGAAGCCTTCCGTCATGAAAAGACAGACCCCGCTATTTTCCGTGAGATGGGCGAAACCGGTTTGCTGGGGGCGATGATCCCTGAGCAGTACGGTGGAAGTGGCTTGAACTATGTCAGCTACGGTTTGATTGCTCGGGAGGTGGAGCGTGTCGACTCCGGCTATCGCTCGATGATGAGTGTGCAGTCTTCCCTGGTTATGGTACCGATCAATGAGTTTGGTACCGAGGCGCAAAAACAGAAGTACTTGCCCAAACTGGCCTCTGGTGAATGGATCGGTTGCTTTGGGCTGACCGAGCCCAACCATGGTTCCGATCCGGGTGCGATGATTACCCGTGCACGCAAAGTGGATGGCGGCTACAGCCTGACCGGCGCGAAGATGTGGATCACCAACAGTCCGATTGCGGATGTGTTTGTGGTGTGGGGCAAAGATGATGCCGGGGACATCCGTGGCTTTGTCCTGGAAAAAGGCTGGAAAGGTCTGAGCGCTCCGGCTATCCACGGCAAGGTGGGGCTGCGGGCCTCCATCACCGGTGAAATCGTCATGGATAACGTATTTGTGCCGGAAGAAAATATCTTCCCGGATGTACGTGGTTTGAAAGGGCCGTTTACCTGCCTCAACTCGGCACGGTACGGGATTTCCTGGGGGGCGCTGGGGGCTGCTGAGTTCTGCTGGCATACCGCACGCCAGTACACACTCGATCGCCAGCAGTTTGGTCGCCCGTTGGCTGCTACTCAACTGATCCAGAAGAAGCTGGCAGACATGCAGACCGAGATTACCTTGGCCCTGCAAGGTTGCCTGCGCCTGGGGCGGATGAAGGATGAGGGTACGGCGGCGGTGGAGATCACTTCGATCATGAAGCGTAACTCGTGTGGCAAGTCATTGGATATCGCGCGGATGGCCCGGGACATGCTGGGCGGCAACGGTATCTCCGACGAATTCGGAGTGGCGCGCCACTTGGTCAACCTGGAAGTGGTCAACACCTATGAAGGGACCCATGACGTGCATGCCTTGATCCTGGGGCGCGCGCAAACCGGTCTTCAAGCGTTCTATTAATAGGAGCATGGGCATGGGCGCTCTTTCGCATCTGCGAGTGCTGGATTTGTCGAGAGTACTCGCGGGCCCTTGGTCCGGGCAGATTCTTGCAGACCTTGGGGCCGAGGTGATCAAAGTCGAAAGGCCGGGCAGCGGCGATGACACGCGCGCTTGGGGCCCTCCCTTCCTTAAGGATGTGGATGGCGAGAACACCAGTGAGGCGGCGTACTACCTGTCGGCCAACCGTAATAAAGAGTCGGTGACCATCGACTTTACGCGACCGGAAGGGCAGAAGTTGGTACGCGACCTGGCTGCCAAGTCGGACATCCTGATCGAAAACTTCAAGGTGGGTGGCCTTGCGGCGTATGGGCTGGACTACGATTCCCTAAAAGAGGTTAACCCGGAGCTGATTTACTGCTCTATCACGGGGTTTGGCCAGACGGGCCCCTATGCGATGCGCGCTGGCTACGATTTCATGATCCAGGGTCTGGGCGGGCTCATGAGTCTGACCGGGCGGCCTGAAGGGGATGAAGGCGCCGGGCCGGTAAAGGTTGGCGTAGCCTTGACCGACATCTTGACCGGGCTTTATTCGACCGTCGCGATCCTGGCTGCGCTAGCTCATCGCGATCACGATGGTGGTGGGCAGCATATCGATATGGCGTTACTGGATGTGCAGGTGGCTTGCCTGGCGAATCAGGCGATGAATTACCTGACAACCGGGGCGCCGCCGAAGCGCCTAGGGAATGCTCACCCTAATATCGTGCCTTATCAGGATTTTCCTACGGCCGATGGAGATTTCATTCTCACCGTAGGCAATGACGGGCAGTTCCGTAAATTCGCTGAAGTCGCTGGGCAACCACAATGGGCGGATGACGCGCGTTTCGCCACCAATCGCGCACGGGTGGCTAATCGCGCGGAGCTGATTCCCTTGATTCGCCAGGCGACGGTCTTCAAGACGACCGCTGAGTGGGTATCGCAGCTGGAGCGAGTGGGCGTGCCGTGTGGGCCGATTAATGATCTGGCACAGGTGTTTTCTGATCCTCAGGTCATTGCGCGTGGCTTGGCGGTTGAGTTACCTCACGCATTGGCGGGGATGGTGCCTCAGGTTGCGAGCCCGATACGCTTATCCAAGACGCCTGTGGAGTACCGGAGTGCGCCTCCTCTATTGGGGGAGCATACGCTTGAGGTGCTGCAGGGGGTTCTGGGGCTGGGAGCTGCTCATGTGGCTGCGTTGAAGGAGGCGGGTGTTATTTGAGTTTTCCCTTCTATATAGAGGCGCAGTGGAGGAGTTGGTTGTTTTTTAACCGAAGCTAACTTATTGATAGAAAAGCAAAATTAAGAGTTGACGGCGAATTATAACTGTCTATAATTCGCCCCACTTCCGGCGCAGTCGAAACGGAAAACTCCTTGGTAAACAATGAGTTACGCAGTTCTCGACAGCAAGTTGCTTCAGTTCATCGAAGCCAAAAGGAAGTTGAAAAAGAGGTGTTGACAGCAGCGTGTAACGCTGTAGAATTCGCCTCCCGCTTACGAGAGATCGCAAGCGCAAGTGGTTGAAGTTGTTGAAGAAATCTTCGAAAACTTCTGAAAATAACCACTTGACAGCAAATGAGGCTGCTGTAGAATGCGCGCCTCGGTTGAGACGAAAGATCTTAACCAATCGCTCTTTAACAACTGAATCAAGCAATTCGTGTGGGTGCTTGTGGAGTCAGACTGATAGTCAACAAGATTATCAGCATCACAAGTTACTCCGCGAGAAATCAAAGATGTAACCAATGATTGCTGAGCCAAGTTTAGGGTTTCTTAAAAACCCAAAGA